>JAUVPB010000059.1 GCA_030598925.1 Actinomycetes bacterium | reverse complement strand
GATCGACGACGAAGCCGCGTTCCTGAGTGCGGGCGGCTACCACCACCACATCGGGCTGAATACCTGGCTGAGCCACGGCGCTGGGCCGCCAGCCCGCTCCACAACGGGGCTCTTTCACGTCGCGATCCGGTACCCGACGCGCTCTACGCTCGCGGCAGGGCTTCGTCGAGTCATCGCGGCGGGTATCCCCCTCGACGGAGCGGCGGACCACGGCGCGAGCGAAGCCGTCTACCTCAGAGATCCAGACGAGAACGGCGTCGAGCTCTATTGCGACCGGCCACGTGAGCAATGGCCGCGGCGCGACGACGGCTCGCTCGCCCTCACAACGGAGCCGCTTGATCTGAACCGCCTTCTCGACATCGACTCGTAGATGGACAGCGCCGGCGGGAGACCAAGCAGAGCCAGTACTAGGCCGTCACGAGCCGGCGTCTCGCGACGTCGAGCAGCTCATCCGAGTAGCGGGTGAGCAGCGGGCCCACGATGGCAAGGATCAACACGTACGCGGCCGACAGCGGCCCGAGCTCGCCCTCGAGGCCGGCGGCGACGCCAAGACCGGCAATGACGATCGAGAACTCACCGCGTGCAACCAACGCCGTGCCCGCGCGAAAGCGACCCTTCGTCGCGATGCCCACGCGGCGCGCAGCCCACCAGCCGGTGTACACCTTGGTTACGGCCGTCACGACCGCGAGGGCGGCGGCGACGGGCAGCGCCTCGGGCAGCGCTGCGACGTCGATCTGCAGGCCGAAGAACACGAAGAACGTCGCCGCGAAGAAGTCGCGCAGCGGCGTCACGAGCGTCTCGGCGCGTCGGGCAACATGACCCGAGAGAGCGATCCCGACCAGAAAAGCCCCGACGGCGGCGGACACCTGCAGGCGCTCCGCCGCCCCGGCGACGAGCAAGACGATGCCGAGCGTGCTCAGGAGCAGCACTTCGTCCGAGTGGTGGAAGATCGCTCGGCTCATCACGTCGCCAAAGCGAAGTGCGACGAGCAACGCGATCCCTGCGACGCCGAACGCGAGCGCAACCGATGTCACGGCCGCCACGGCCCCGCTCCCCGCCAGCAGCACGGCGATCAGGGGCAGATAGAAGGCCATCGCGAGGTCCTCGATCACGAGGAGCGAGAGGACCGACGGCGTCTCGCGGTTGCCGAGCCGCTGGAGGTCGGTGAGCGCCTTCGCGATCACACCTGAGGACGAGATGTACGTGACTCCCCCGAGCAGGACCGCGGTAAGCCACCCCCAGCCGAGGGCCAGGCCCGCGACAACGCCGGGCGTGAAGTTGAGTGCGCCGTCGAGCAGACCCGAACGGAACCCCGTACGAAGGCCCGTGGTCAGCTCGGACGCCGTGTACTCGAGCCCGAGCATGAACAGGAGCAAGATCACGCCGATCTGTGCTCCGAGCTCGATGAAGTTCTCGGATACGCTCGGCTCCGCCACGGCGCCGAATACGAGGCCCGCGAGCAGGTACAGGGGTATCGGCGAGAAGCCGGTCCTGACAGCGATCCTCGCCAAGACCGCAAGGCCGACGATCACGAGACCGAGTTCGATCAGCGCCGACGCGATCTCCGAGTCGGCTCCGAGGAGCACTGGCTATTCCTCCTGGAAGTAGGCAGTGGCGCTACGGATGCCCTCGGGCGTGCCGACGACCACGGCGACGTCGTCCGCCGCGAACTCGAAGTCGGGCTCGGGCGACGGGTACGTCGTCTCGCCTCGGAGCACCGCGACCACCGAGACACCTGTTCGCGTTCGCAGCTCCGTCGAGCCGAGCGTCTTCCCTACCGTCGACGAACGGGCCGGCAGCGAAAGCCAGTCGATCGCGAGCCCCTCGACCGCGTACTGAAGGTTCGCGACCCTCTCGACGATCTGCGTCCCCCCGAGCAGCTCGACCAGAACGCGGAGATCTTCATCACCCAGCTGCACGACCCGGCAGGCATCGGGATCGTCCTTCTTGTAGATCAGCAGCTCACGGCGCCCCGAGCGGTGCACAATCACTCCGAGCCGCCGTCCATCCTCCGTGGAGAAATCGTGCCGGACGCCGACGCCGGGGAGCAGGGTTTCTTCGACGTCGGTCACGGGGCCAGAATACCCCGGCCGTCTCGCTCAAGTTAGGGTGACGCCATGACGCCGGCCAAACAGCTACGCGAGCTTCTCGCGGAAGACGGCGCGCTGCTCGTCCCGGGGGCCTACAACCCGCTCGTTGCGCGCATCCTCGCTCTCGAGGGGTTTCCGGCTATCTACGCAGGTGGCTACGCGGCCGCCGCCGCCGGACACGGCCTGCCCGACATCGGACTCGTGACGATGAGCGAGATGACCGACCACCTTTCCCGCATCACGCGTGCAGTCACCGTGCCGGTGATCGCCGACGCGGACACGGGATTCGGCGAGCTCGCGAACGCTACACGAACCGTGCGTGAGTACGAGCGGGCCGGAGTCGCAGCCGTCCAGATCGAGGATCAGGTGTTTCCGAAACGCTGCGGCCACATGGAGGGCAAGAAGGTCATCGACATGCACACGATGGCCCAGAAGGTTCAGGCGGCGGTTGCCGCCCGAACGAATCCCGACACGGTGATCATCGCGCGAACGGACGCCATCGCGGTCACCGGTCTCGACGACGCGATTGCCCGCATGAAGGAGTACGAGGCGGCCGGCGCCGACGTGATTTTCCCGGACGCGCCGCGAAGTGTGGACGACATGAAGACGATCCGTGACGCGCTCCGAAGCCCGCTCGTCGCGAACATGTCCGAGCACGGCAAGACACCGCTGCTCTCGCGCGCCGAGATCGAGGATCTCGGCTACGCGATCGCGCTGTACCCCTCGTCGACACTGTTCGCAGCGGCGCAATCCGCCCGCGATATTGCCCGCATCCTCCAACAGGATGGGACGACGCGCGACCACCTCGACCAGCTCATGGTCTTCGGCGAGCTCAACGAGAATGTCCTCGAGCTCTCGCGCTGGCAATCGGAAGAGGAGCGCGCGGCAACGTGAACGAGACGGTCTTCACCGTCGAGGCGACACCGATCGTGTACGGACCCGGCGCCGCTGCCGAGACGGGCTTCCATCTCGCGCGCCTCGGCGTGACCAAGGTCCTGGTCATCAGCGACCCTCACGTCGCGAAGTTAGGAATCACTCAGCAGGTGAGAGAGGCCATCGGTGAGCGGGATGTCGCAACCGACGTCTATGCGCACGCGCGCGTCGAGCCAGACGAGAGCTCGATGCTCGAGGCGATCGCGTATGCGCGTGAGGGTGGCTACGACGGGTTCGTCGGCGTCGGTGGTGGCTCGTCGATCGATACCGCGAAAGTGGCCACGCTCTTCGCCACGCACGGCGGCGAACTCCTCGACTACGTGAACAAGCCGATCGGCCAGGCGAAAGCGCCACCGGGTCCGCTACTACCCCTCGTCGCGGTTCCGACGACCGCCGGCACGGGAAGCGAGGCAACGTCGGTGGCAATCATCGATTTCCCGCGGCTCGGTGTCAAGACAGGCATCTCGCATCGCTACATGCGCCCGCGCGTGGGCGTCGTTGATCCGCTGCTCTTGCGCGAGACGCCGAGCGCCGTCGCTGCGTCATGCGGCCTCGATGTGGTCTGTCACGCCGTCGAGTCCTTCACCGCAAGACGATTCGACACCCGTGAGCGCGTCGGACCCGACGAGCGCCCGCCGTACCAGGGCTCCAACCCTGTCGCGGACATGTGGAGCGCCAAGGCAATCGAGAGCGGGGGACGGTTTCTGCGACGCGCGGTGGCCGACCCCGATGACCTCGAGGCCCGGGGCGAGATGATGCTCGCGGCGACGTTGGCGGGGATCGGCTTCGGCAACGCCGGCGTCCACGTCCCTCACGCCTGCGCGTACCCGATCGCGTCGCTGAAACACGAGTGGACGCCGCCGGGCTACCCGACCGATCACGCGTTCATTCCGCACGGATTCTCGGTCACCGTGACAGCGCCGGCCGCGTTCCGGTTCACACATGAGGGCGCGCCCGAGCGCCATCTCGAGGCTGCGCGACTGCTCACGAACGGCGAGAGCGACGACCTGGCGGGATCGATCGCAGAGCTGATACGAGACGTCGGCGCTCCCCTCACGCTGTCGGAGCTTGGGTACGAGGCGAGCGACATCCCGAGCCTTGTCGACGGAGCGTTGAAGCAGCAGCGGCTTCTCGTTGTCTCTCCACGCGAACCGAGCGCTGACGACCTGGCCGGCATTCTCGGCGCGTCGCTCTGAACGAGGGGCCGACGCGTCCGCGCTAGCCTGAGCGGTTGTGCAGGACGCGCTCGCAGCTCTAATCGGCCCGCAGAACGTGCGGCCCGGCACCGACCGCACGTACCTCGAGGACGCGACGGCGATCAGGGGTCTGCTGGGGCGAGCCGACGCGGTCGCGCTCCCGGGTTCCGCCGAGGAGGTCGCCTCGATTTTGGCGTGGTCGTACGAGAACGACGTCCCGATCGTACCGCGAGGAGGCGGCACCGGCTACGCGGGGGGAGCGGTGCCGATCGACGGCGGTGTGGTGCTCTCCCTCGAGCGGTTGACAACACTGCGCTCGTTCGATCCGCTGATGTGGCGCATGGAGGTCGAGGCGGGAATCACGACAGGCGAGATCCGCCGTCTTGCTCGGGAGAGTGGCCTGTTCTTCCCTCCCGACCCGGGCGCGACCGAGCAGTCCCAGATTGGCGGCAACATCGCGACCAACGCCGGCGGGCCGCACGCGTTCAAGTACGGCGTCACGGGAGCCTGGGTCACTGGGCTCGAAGCCGTCGTGCCGCCAGGCGAGATCATCCGCGTCGGCGGGCCGATCCGCAAGGACCAGGCGGGCTACGACCTCAAGAGTCTGCTGATCGGCTCGGAGGGAACGCTGGGGATCGTCACAGCCGCGTGGCTCCGGCTGCATCCGGCGCCAGAGCTCGCGCTACCGATCGTGGGCTTCTACGGCACCACGACGCAGGGAAGCGACGCGCTGCAGACCGTCGTCGGCAGCGGTCTCGTGCCGGCTGCGCTCGAGTACCTGGACGGAGGCGCGTTCACGGCAGCGGCTGGGTCGTTCCCCGGCGGCGCACCGGACTCCGTCGGCTTCGTCGTGATCACGGAGGCTGACGGCACCGCCGCGGAGGCCACGGCGCTACGCGCAGAGCTGATCGAGGCACTCGAGGCCGAGAGCCCGCTCGCGATCTACGCACCGGAGTCGCCGGCCGAGGTCGAGGACCTGTGGCGCTGGCGTGACGGTGTCAGCATCGCCGTTGGCGCTGTGCGCGGCGGCAAGGTGGGCGAAGACATCGTCGTCCCCCTCGACCGGCTCGGCGAGGCCGTGGACGAGATTGTCGAGATTGGACGGAGGCATGACCTCGCCGCTGTGAGCTGGGGCCACGCGGGCGACGGCAACCTGCATGCGAATTTCCTCGTCGATCTCGCGAATCCCGATGAGCTTGCGCGCGCCGAGGGCGCCGCTGAAGACGGCTTCGCGCTCGCCGTCCGGCTGGGCGGCTCCGTCTCGGGCGAGCACGGATTGGGGTACCTCAAACGGGGGCAACTCGCGCGGCAGTGGAATCCGGCGGCGATCGCCCTCCACGAGGGCGTCAAGGCCGTGTTCGACCCAAAGAATCTCTTGAATCCAGGGAAGAAACGCTAGCCCGACTAGGCTCTTGCGCCTGCCGACGCGAGCGTCGACATCAGCTCGTCGGCGGGTTGTACATACGGAGAGCGAACCGAACTAGAACGATCAGTTCACGATTCCCTTACCTCTGTTCCCTAGCGTGCGAAACGTGAGATTTGGGCCGGTCGGGGGGCTCGCTGTTCTCATCTGCCTGGTTGCGGGTGCAGCGGCCAATGCTTCAGTGAAAATCGCAGGCGACGCGAGAGAGCCGACGCTGCGCGTGTCTCGGGCCGGCCACGCCGAGATCGGTTGGACAACACCGAGCGGCGTACGACGTCACGCCGTCGTGTCGAGGAACGGAAGCATTCGCTGGGGTAAGCGTCTGCGCAGGCCTGACGTCTCCACCAAGACGACCAGCCCTCGGATTCCGTTCGCAGCCACGGTGCGGCAAACACCGAACGGCCGGTTCTGGGCGCTCCAATCCTGGCGACGACTCAGGGCAGGCCCTGTAGAGCTCCGGTTCTCGCGCTGGCGTGGCGCGCCGACCCGCCTCACGCTCGATGCCGCCTGCTGCAAGTGGCGAAGCGAGAGCATCTTCGGCAGGGCGAGCTATCACGGCAAACCGGTACACGGCTTCAGCGCAACGCCTGATGGCGTTCCCCTCGACCGGTTCGGTCGGAACGTCTACATGGATTCTCGGCGTGGCGGCACGTGGAGGCGGATGATGGGAATCCTCGCTCGCCGGCCACACGGTAAGTTCCGGCTCTGGGTCCGCCCCCACTGGCGTGGAACGCAGTACCGCGCGACGATCAGCGGCCCGAATCGAGGCTGGACGCTGGCGCCCGACGCGCACGCCTGGACCGCGTCGAGTCGGTAGACGTCGGCTCGATCGCGCTCCGATTCAGCGACAAGAAACGCGCCCTTGCTCGGCTAGACGCCGGGTCGCCCGACGCCCGGTTGCCGGGCGCCATAGACTCAGCCTCCGTGCGCGTCTTAGTGGTTGGATCGGGAGGCCGGGAGCACGCCTTGGTCTGGAAGCTCAGCCAGTCTCGAGGCGTCACTGAGCTCCACGCCGCACCGGGGAATCCTGGCATCTCGCGCCTGGCCGAGCTCCACGACGTGGCGACGGAAGACATTCCGGCACTCGTCGAGCTCGCGCGTCGGCTCCGGCCCGACCTTGTGGTGATCGGCCCGGAAGCTCCACTCGTGGCCGGCCTCGGCGACGAGCTCCGCGCCATCAACCTGTCGGTGTTCGGGCCCGGCGCCGCAGCGGCGACGATCGAGGGTTCGAAGGCGTTTGCACGTGACGTGATGGAGGCCGCAGGCGTTCCAACGGCGCGGCGCCTGCCCGAAGCCGTTGCGCCGTGCGTCCTGAAAGCTGACGGTCTCGCAGCCGGCAAGGGCGTGTTCGTGTGCCCCACCGCCACTGACGTCGCGCTCGCTTTGCCGAAAGTCGAGGCGTTCGGCGGGGAGCTGATCATCGAGGAGCTCCTGGTTGGCCGCGAGATCTCGGTCTTCGCGGTCTGCGACGGCGAGACGGCCGTCGCACTGCCCGTCGCTCAGGACTACAAGCGCATCGGCGATGACGACACCGGGCCGAACACAGGAGGCATGGGGAGCTACTCGCCCGCAGAGATCCCTGGAGGCCTGAGTGCAACCGAGGTGCTCGACCGTGTTCATCGGCCCGTCCTCCGAGAGCTCGCACGGCGCGGGACGCCCTTCCAAGGCCTGCTGTACGCCGGGCTGATGGCCACGGACACGGAGACCTTCGTGCTCGAGTTCAACTGCCGCTTCGGCGATCCGGAGACCCAGTCGATCCTGCCGCGCCTCGACCACGACCTCTTCGAGCTTCTGCTGGGCGCGGCGAACAGGGAGCTCGCCGCTGACATCGTCGAAGAGAGCGAAGACGCTGCCGTTACGGTCGTGATGGCGAGTCCCGGATACCCGGACTCGCCACGAGGCGGCGTTGAGCTCCGCGGCGCGACCGACGCCCTCGAGCCGGACTTGCTCGTGTTCCACGCCGGCACAGCGAGCTCGGGCGGGAGCCTGGTAGCGGCCGGAGGCCGCGTGCTTAACGTCACCGGCATCGGACGATCGATCGACGCGGCGCGCGAGCGCGCATATGCCGGCGTGGCCGCTATCGAGTTCCCGGCTGCGCAGTATCGAAGCGACATCGCCCGCGTGGCGGTCACACACGAGGCTTGAGGGGCAGACATGGGCGCGAGCACACCGCAAGTCGGCATCATCATCGGCTCGGATTCGGACCGGGGCACCATGCAGTCCGCGGTCGACGAACTTGCGGGCCGGTCGCTCGAGAGCGAGCTTGTCGTCCTGTCGGCGCACCGAAATCCCGCCGAGGTCGCTGAATGGGCGGGCACCGCGAGGGACCGCGGGATCCGCGTAATCATTGCGGCAGCAGGGATGGCGGCGGCGCTTCCGGGCGTTGTAGCAGCCCATACCGACCTTCCCGTCATTGGCGTTCCGCTCACCTCGAGCAAGAGTCCGCTTGGAGGCGTCGACGCACTGCTCGCGACCGTCCAGATGCCTCCGGGGATCCCGGTCGCGTGCGTCGCGATCGACGGCGCACGCAACGCCGCGGTTCTCGCGGCACGAATCCTCACCGCGCACTCGTAGCGACCTTCGCTCAGCGCGCGAACACCACGACCGTAGCCCCAGCCGGGGAGCGAACAATCACCCCCTCGAGGGACGAGGCGACAACCCGGAAGAGCCTACGGTCAGTGAGATCGAACTCCTGCGGCATGGCGAGGGCGAACGCACCAAGGCCCGTTGCCTTCCATCTTGAACTCACAAATCCCTCTCCTGAGTACAGCGCGCAAACGGCCAGCCGGCTCGAAGCGCGTCGCACACGCGATCAGCGACCACTGGCGGACGGGCGCGCTGCTCCTTGCCATCGCGCTCCCAGTGCCGGTCGCAGCGTTCTCGGGCATGGCCATTCCGCTTCCGACAGCCGTCGAGCGCATCGCGGCCGCCCTCATCTCGGGCCGCGCGGACATCGTCTCCGACATCGACGAGACCACGGTGCTGGCTCTGGAGGCATCTCAGGTCGAGGACCTTCAGGCGAACGTCGATCTCGACGAGCTGCTCGCCGGGCGAGCGCCAGAGAACGGCGACGGGACGCAGAACGCGAGTGCAGGAGTCGCCGACTCGACCACGGGTTCTGGCGCCGGCACGAGTGGCGCAGAAACCGGCCTCGGAGGGACCAAGCCCAGGCCCGAGGACACGCCGAGCGACCCGAGCCCGACGGAACCTCCGGCCGGAGCCGGCGCGGCGGATCCCGGTACCGAGAGCAGATCCGGCTCGGACGGCGGATCCGGTTCAGGGGGCTCCGGCGGCGGACCACCGACTGGTTCCACCTCGCCTGCTGCCATCCAGCCGGCCAACGACCCCGGCAGCGGGTCTGGCGAGTCAGGCTCGGCGAGTCCCGGCAAGATCCGCGGCAACGACGAATCCGACCCCAAGGGCAGTTCGAGCACGGGTGGCAACACCGCCAGCTCGAGCACGGAGAATACGTCCGGCGGAAAGGGCTCGACCGCGGCAACGGGAGGCAACGAACCAGTCGCCATCACGGGCTCGAAGGCCGCGAGCGGCAGCGGCGGTTCGGCAGGCGGCACGACCGACACGACCGGCACGACCGCGAGCGGTTCGAGCAACGGCGGAACGCCGCCAGAGTCGCCCGGCTCCGGCTCGGAGGCGACGGCCGACCCCTCGTCCGGCGCGAGCACGCCATCCGAGAACGGCTCGCCGCCCGAGAAGAGCACGCCGGCTGAGAGCCCTGGAAGCCAGGGCTCCGAGAAGCCGGGCAGCTCAGCGAAGCCGAAAGTAGGCGGCGGACCGGGCAGTACTGCCGGGAGCGCTACGGGCGCCAACGCCGGTGTCTCGTCGGGCTCAACCCGCACGCCACCTGGCTCGACGAAGACCAACGGGAAGTCAGAGCCGCCCAAGAACGCCGGCGCCGTGAAGCCATGACCGGCCTGCTGACACCAGGCGGCAGGCGAACCCACCGATCGGGAATAGCTGCACCGAAGAGAGCCCGCGGCAAGAGCCCAACCGCGAGCGGTTAAGCACGCCGCGTAGGTACGTGCCGAGACGGAAGCACAGCCAGAGCGAGGCCGCACCGAACAACGGGCGCCGAGCGCCGGCACCGCCGAGGCTCGTGCTCCGCTTCGCCCTGTACGCGGCGGTCGGATTCGCCCTGGCAGCGGTCGCTGTGCTCTTGCTCGTCCGCCACTTCACAACTGAGCAGGCAGAGCGAACCGCAACGCTCCGCGCCCAGGCGGTTGCGTCCTCGGTGCTTGCTGACCGGATTGAAGTCGGCGACTTCGCGGGTCGAATAGGCGAACAACGACGCGCGGAGCTCGACGACATCTTCCGGCGCTTCGTGCTCAACGACGAAGGCACGCTGATCGCCCGAGTTGATCGCGCGAGACGGCACGATCGTGTACTCGAGTCGCCCAGGCCGTGTCGGCGCCACCACCGAGCGCGTCCTCGACGCACAACAGGCCCTGCAGGGGATGACCGTCAGCAACATCACACACGTGGAGCTGCTGCCAGCGGGAACGAGCCCCGCAACAGACGGTGCTGCCCCAGGCTCGACGGTCAAGAAGACGCTCGCGACATACGCGCCGATTCCCTTCGTCGACCAGCGCGACGCGGCGATCCTCGTTCTGTATCAGGATTACGAGCCGATCAACGACGCGGCGCGTGCCGCGTTCCTCCCGGTTGCCGGAGTCTTCGAGGTCGCTCTGCTGCTGATGTGCGTAGGCCTGATTCCCGCGCTCCGGCGCGTGACCAAACGCCTGCACAACCAGATGGCCGAGATCGAGCGTCGAGCGTACTTCGACGATCTCACCGGACTGCCGAACCGCACGCTCTTCCACCAGAGCATCGAGGCAGCGCTGCTCGAAGCCCGGGACGACAAGGAGAGTGTCGCTGTCTTGATGATGGATCTCGATCGTTTCAAGGAGATCAATGACACGCTCGGCCACCATCTTGGTGACGCTCTCCTGCAGGAGCTCGGCATGCGGGTCGCGCAGGTGCTGCGGCCGGACGACACACTCGCTCGGCTTGGCGGAGACGAATTCGCGCTACTCCTCCATCCCGCCGACGAGAACAGCGCGCTCCAGCTGATCAACCGGATCCAGGAGCAACTGCTTCAGCCGTTCGTCCTCGGCGGTCTTCCTCTCAGCGTCGAGGCCAGCGTCGGCGTGGCGATCGCACCGGCGCACGGGACCGACCACGCAACGCTGCTGCAGCATGCCGACGTGGCGATGTACGTGGCAAAGGCCACAGGGACCGGTTGGTCGATCTACGACCCGGAGAAGGACACGAACGATGCCCGGCAACTCGCGCTCGTTGGAGAGCTACGCCGGGCGATCGAGCGCAAGGAGCTGGCTCTCTACTTCCAACCAAAGGTCGACCTCGAAACCCGGGCGATCTCGGGAGTGGAAGCCCTCGTTCGCTGGAATCACCCAGAGCAGGGGCTACTCATGCCAGACGTGTTCGTCCCACTAGCGGAGCGCACCGGCCTGATCAGGCCGCTAGGACGGTATGTCCTCGAACACGCGATCATGCAATGCGCTGGATGGCGCGCGGCGAATCTCGATCTTCATGTCGCCGTGAATCTGACGATGCCCGATCTTCTCGATCTCGATCTTCCGAGCTACGTGGACGGGCTGCTCCAGCGTCACGGTGTACCCCCGTCGAGCCTCGAGCTCGAGATCACCGAAGGCACAATCAGCGCTGACCCCGTGCGTGTCCGGCATGTCCTGACCGGCCTGGGCGAGATGGGCGTCCGATTGGCCATCGACGACTTCGGCACCGGGTATTCGTCGCTTGCGTACCTGAAGAACTTGCCGGTGGACGCCTTGAAGATCGACAAGTCGTTCGTGATGAACATGGAGAGAGATGCAAGCGACGCAACGATTGTTCGCTCGACCATCGACCTCGGTCGCAACCTCGGCCTCGAGATCGTCGCCGAAGGCGTCGAATCCGACGCAGCCTGGGCTGCGCTTCGCGCGTTTGGATGCACATACGCTCAGGGCTACTTCATCAGCAAGGCGGTCTCGGTGGAGGAGCTCGAGCAGCTGATGGCAGACGGCCCCTGGTCGACGCAACCCGTCGACGAGCCGTCAACCGGCGAGGTCGAATCGCTGGACCGGACCGCAATCGTCGCCTAGTCCCCCGCGGGCTTCCCGCTCCGACGAGATCACGACAGGTTCAGGCGAGGCTGGAGCCGACTCGCGGACTAGACTGCCCGCGTGATCCCACGCTACTCGCGTCCGGCCATGAACCACATCTGGTCGGACGAGGCCAAGCTCGAGCGGTGGCTTGAGGTCGAGCTAGCTGCGACCGACGCGTGGGCCGAACTCGGTGTCGTGCCCGAGGACGACGCGCGTGAGCTGCGAGCCCGGGCCGTTGCGCCTTCGCCTGAGCGCGTGGCGGAGATCGAAGCGCAAACGCAGCATGATCTTGCCGCGTTCGTCGACGCCGTGGCCGAGCAGGTCGGACCGGCAGCACGCTACCTGCATTACGGACTCACATCGTCGGACGTGCTCGACACCGCGCTCGCGCTACAGCTTCGTGCAGCGGGCGAGCTGATCGTGGAGGGCATCGACGGGCTGATCGCTGCGCTCACAGAGCGCGCCCGGGAACATCGAGCGACGGTGATGATCGGGCGAACGCACGGGATCCACGCAGAGCCGACGACGTTCGGCGTCAAGCTCGCGAGCTTCGCTTTCGAGCTCGCCCGCGGTCGCGAACGCGTGACGAGCGCGCTCGCTCAGGCCCGTTTCGGGAAGATCTCCGGCGCGGTCGGCACCTACGGCGTTGCCGAGCCGCAGCTCGAGCAGCTTGCGCTCGCTCGACTCGAGCTCCGACCCGAGCCCGTATCGACGCAGGTTGTTCCGCGTGACCGTCACGCAGAGGTCGCGCTGGCACTCGCGCTCGTCGCGGCATCGATCGAGCGACTCGCGACCGAGGTGCGCCATCTCGCGCGCACGGAGCTCGCCGAAGCGGGTGAGCCTTTCGGCCGCGCCCAGAAGGGCTCGTCGGCGATGCCGCACAAGCGGAACCCGATCACGGCGGAGCGTCTCTGTGGCTTGAGCCGCATCGTGCGCAGCGCCGCGATCGTCGCATTGGAGAACGTGCCGCTGTGGCACGAGCGGGACATCTCGCACTCGAGCGCGGAACGGGTCGCAATTCCGGACGCGTTTCTCGCTCTCGACTACATGCTGGACCGGTCTCGCTGGCTCGTCGAGGGCCTGTGGGTCGACGCGTCGCGCATGCGAGAGAACCTCGACTCATCGCATGGTCTCGTCTTC
>JAUVPB010000055.1 GCA_030598925.1 Actinomycetes bacterium | reverse complement strand
GACGAGCAGCGAGAGGTCCGTGAGCTCGTGCGCTCCGTCGCTCGCGATCGCGTCGCGCCTCGAGCGACAGAGATCGACGAGTCATCCGAGTTCCCGTGGGACATTGTCGCGGCATTCCGCGAGCACGAGTTCTTCGGTCTCTCGCATGCGGAGCGGTTCGGTGGCTCAGGCATCGGCTCGCTGATGATGCTCGTCGCGATCGAGGAGATCTCGAAGGTTTGCGCGACAAGTGGGCTTATCCTGGCCGTGCAGGAGCTCGGCTCGATCCCGATCGAGCTGGCCGGCAACGACGAGCAGCTCGACCGCTACATGCCGAAGCTCGTATCCGGCGAATGGCTCGCTGCGTACGGCTTGACGGAACCGGGCTCGGGGTCGGACTCGGCGGCGATGCGAACGGTCGCTCGACGCAACGGGGATAGCTACTACCTCACCGGAGGCAAGCGGTTCATCACGAACGCAGGCGTGGCAAGCCTCTACGTCGTCTTTGCCAAGACCGACGAGGCTGCCGGGCACAAAGGGATCTCGGCGTTCCTCGTGGAGAAGGACTTCCCTGGCTTCGAGGTCGGCCGCATCGAGCCGAAGATGGGAATCAAGGGCTCGACAACGGGTGAGATCTTCTTCAACGAGTGCAAGGTGCCAGCAGCGAACCTCTTGGGTCAGGAGGGAGAGGGGTTCACGATCGCCATGCGCGTGCTCGACCGCTCGCGCCCGGGAGTTGGTGCGCAGGCGCTCGGAATCGCGCAGGGAGCGATCGACTACGCGCTCGACTACGCGAAGAGTCGCGAGACAATGGGCAAGCCGATCGTCCAGCACCAGCTTATTCAGGCGAAGCTCGCCGACATGGAGACTGCGACCGAGGCCGCCCGCCTGCTGCTCTACAAGATCGGCGCCATGATGGATGCCGGCGTCGACGGGCCCGATCTCACCAAGGCCTCCGCACAGGCGAAGCTCGCGTGCGGAGACGCGGCCATGGCGGTCACGACAGAGGCCGTGCAGATCCTGGGCGGGTACGGATACATGCGCGAGTACCCGCTTGAACGCATGATGCGGGACGCGAAGATCACGCAGATCTACGAGGGGTCTCAGGAGATACAGCGGCTGGTGATTGCGCGCGAGATGGCGCGCGAGAACCGTGTGAACCTGTTCGTGTCCTGAGCCCTAGCTCTCCGCGCGAGCGCGCGCCTTCTGCTTCATCTCGCGCTTGTGGTCCTGGTAGGCGCGGAGTGTCTCCGGGGAGTCGATGTCACCGATGGTCCGGTGGTCGGGCAGAACCGCGTCCATTCCGGCCGGGGCCACGTCGAGGCGCTTCGCGAGTACGGCGAGCAACGACGACGTCTTCATCTCTCCGAACCCCGGCAGGGCGGCGATGCGGTCGCTGAGCTCGCTCCCGGTTTCGGCGGTGCGCCAGATGCTTCCCGCGTCGCCCCCGTAATCCTCGACGACGACGCTGCAAAGGTCGGCCGTTCGACCCGCCATCGAGCCGGGGAAGCGATGGAGCGCCGGTTTCTGTCGAAAGACCTCCGCGAGCGCGTCGCTGTCCATGCCGGCGATCGCCTCCGGATCGAGGTGGCCCAGCCGGCGCTTGAGTTCCAGGGGGCCTGCGAACGCGCGAGTCAGGGGAACCTGCTGATCGAGGACGAAGCCGATCAGCAACGCGAGCGGATCCTGCGCGAGCAAACGATCAGCATCGTCATCACCGGTGAACGAGAGGCGCGCGTCGGCCATTGCGCTCGACGATAGTCAACTCGCCACGGTGGTGTGGTGCGACCATGCGTCCAGCCTCTAGTCTGGGCGGGGTGGACGCGCTTGCTGCTTTCAGCCCCGAGGTGCGCGATTGGTTCGAGCGCTCGTTCGCCGAGCCCACCCCAGCTCAGACGCTTGGGTGGCCCGCGATTGCAAGCGGGTCTCACACGCTGATCCAGGCTCCGACCGGCTCAGGCAAGACGCTGGCCGCATTCCTCTGGGCGCTCGACCAGGCCATCCCTGGCGAGGGCCTTCAGGTGCTCTACGTGAGTCCGCTGAAGGCCCTCAACTACGACGTCGAACGAAACCTCCGCGCGCCGCTCGCCGGCATCGGCAGGGAGCTGCGTGTCGCGGTGCGAACGGGCGACACTCCGCAGCGTGACCGAGCAAAGATGCTGCGCACGCCGCCGGAGATACTGATCACGACGCCGGAGTCTCTGTTCCTCATGCTCACGTCCCAGGCGAGAGAGATACTCACGGCCACACGCTTTCTGATCTTGGACGAAGTCCATTCCGTCGCGGGCACGAAGCGCGGGGCGCATCTGGCGTTGTCGGTCGAGCGTCTCAGTCGGCTTGTCGGAGACGACCTGCAGCGCGTCGGGCTGTCGGCGACGCAGAAGCCCCTCGAAGAGATCGGAAACTACGTAGCAGGCGGACGTCCGATCGAGCTCGTCGACGCCGGTGTGACGCGCGATCTCGATCTCGAGGTCGTCGTTCCACTCGAGGACATGCGGGAGCCAGGTGCCGACGGCGATCGGCTGGATCCGGAGGCGTCGTCATCGATCTGGCCATCCATCTATCCACGACTGCTCGAGCTTGTTCGCGGCCACACGTCGACGATCGTCTTCGTCAACAACCGACGCCTCGCCGAGCGCCTGGCTCTGCGGCTAAACGAGCTCGCTGCCGCGGACAGCCCAGACGCGGATCAGCCGGCGCCGCAGGTCGCGCGGGCACATCACGGCTCGCTCGCGCGTGAGCAGCGAGTCGAGATCGAAGAGCTGCTCAAGCGAGGGCAGATTCCGTGCCTCGTGGCGACCTCCTCGCTTGAGCTTGGCATCGACATGGGAGCCGTGGACCTCGTCGTGCAGGTCGAATCGCCGCGTTCCGTAGCGCGAGGCCTGCAGCGTGTCGGCAGGAGTGGGCATACCCTCGGAGCGACGTCGCGCGGGCGCGTGTTCCCGAAGTATCGGGGCGATCTCCTCGAATGCGCGGTCGTGGCTCGACGCATGCTGGAGGGCGCGATCGAGGAAACCGCGGTGCCTCGCAACCCACTCGACGTCCTCTCTCAGCAGATTGTCGCGATCTGTGCCGACGAGGAGATATCCGTCGACGAACTGCATGAGCTCGTGCAGCAGGCCTGGAATTTCAGGGAGCTCCCGAAGCCGCTGCTCGAAAACGTTCTTGACATGCTCGCGGGTCGGTACCCGTCGGAGGAGTTCGCCGAGTTGCGACCCCGAATCGTCTGGGATCGGGTCGCAGGTGTTGTTCGAGCACGGCAGGGCGCTCGGAGGCTGGCCGTGACGAACGCCGGCACGATTCCCGATCGCGGCCTCTTCGGTGTGTTTCTCGCTGACGGCGGCGGCCGGGTCGGGGAGCTGGACGAGGAGATGGTCTACGAGGCGCGCGAGGGGCAGACGTTCACTCTGGGCGCTTCCACCTGGCGTATCGACGACATCACCCAGGATCGCGTTCTCGTTTCGCCCGCACCCGGTATTCCGGGCGCCGTGCCGTTCTGGAAGGGCGAAGGGGTCGGACGCCCATACGAGCTCGGACGAGCCATCGGCGAGACGAGCCGCTCACTGGTCTCACTCCCGCACGATCAAGCTGTCGCTCGGCTCGTCGACGAGCACCGGCTCGACGAGCGAGCCGCGGGCAACCTCCTGGCGTACCTTGCCGACCAGCTCGACGCGACCGGCGCGATTCCCTCGGACCGCACGGTTGTTATCGAACGATTCCGCGACGAGATCGGCGACTGGCGGCTGTGCATACTCACGCCGTTCGGCGCCCGCGTACACGCCCCCTGGGCGCTCGCGCTCCAGAGCCGGCTGCGCGAGCGGCTCGACCTCGAGGTAAACGCGATCTGGTCGGACGACGGAATCGCGCTCCACCTGCCTGACTCCGAGGCTCCGCCGCCGACGGACGCTGTGATCATCTCGGCTGACGAGGTCGAAGATCTCGTCGTTGGGGAGCTCGCTGGATCAGCGCTCTTCGGCGCCCGCTTCCGGGAGAACGCGGCTCGCGCGCTTCTCATACCACGGCGGCGGCCGGGCAGGCGGACCCCGCTCTGGCAGCAACGCCTCAAGGCTCAGAGCCTGCTGCAGGTCGCTCGTCGCTATCCCGACTTCCCGATCATCCTCGAGACGTACCGAGAGTGTCTCCGGGACGTGTTCGATCTCCCGTCATTGAGGCGACTGCTCGCCGACATCGGTGCCCGGCGGGTCGACGTGGTCGAGGCCGAAACGCAGACCGCGTCGCCCTTCGCCTCGTCGCTGATCTTCGACTACGTCGCTACCTATATGTACGAAGACGACACCCCAATGGCTGAGCGTCGCGCTCAGGCCCTTTCGCTGGACCGCGACCTGCTGCGGGAGCTGCTGGGCACTGAAGAGCTCCGCGAGCTTCTCGACACGTCGGTCGTCGATCAGGTCGAACTCGAGCTACGCGGCGGAGCGCGAACGGTCGACGAGCTCCACGACCTCCTGCTCCGACGCGGCGACCAGGGGCGCGAGGAGGTGGACTCGACGCTCGCCGAGCGACTTGTCGAGGAGCGTCGGGCGCTCTGGGTCAGACTCGCCGGAGCGGAGCGCCTAATTGCGATCGAGGACGCCGGCCGCTACCGGGACGCCTTCGGCGTCGCACCGCCGGGAGGCCTGCCGGAGGCCTACCTCGACAGCGGCGAGGACCCGCTCCGGTACGTGCTCGTTCGCTTCGCGCGTGGACGAGGGCCCTTCACCAACGAGGACGTGACGCGTCGCTTCGGAGGTCCCGCCGACCGACTCGACGCCGCGCTCGCCGAGCTGGAGGTGGAAGGTCTGCTCGTTCGCGGAGAGCTCCGACCGGGCGGCGCCGGCCTCGAATGGTGCGATCCCGACGTCTTGCGACGCCTGCGCCGCTCGACGCTGGCCCGGCTCCGTAAAGAGATAGAGCCGGTCGAGCACGGTGCGCTGGCGCGCTTCCTTCCCCGCTGGCAAGGCGTCGACGGGCGATCGACGCTTCGCGAGGCGCTCGTCCCGCTGCAGGGCCTCGCCCTGCCCACTGCGCTGTGGGAGTCCGACGTGCTGCCGCGTCGGGTCCACGACTACCAGCCGGCAAGCCTCGATCAGCTATGCGCCTCCGGCGACGTGTTCTGGATCGGGGCCGGCCTCGAGCGTGTCGCGCTCTACTACCGGGAGGACGCGCCCGCACTCGGCCCGCCCAGCGCGCTCGAGCTCGACGAAGACGAGACGCACGAGAAGATCGTCGACGCGCTAACCGGCGGCGCTCAGTTCTGGCCCGACCTGGTTGCGACGACCGGGCTCGACCCGAGCGTCGCGCTGCCGGCGCTCTGGGATCTCGTCTGGGCCGGCAGAGTGACCAACGACGCCTGGCAGCCACTGCGAGCAGCTCGACGGTTCGATGTGCCGCAACCGCGACGGAGCCGTCGCCGGTTCGCTCGGGATCGTGGCAACCTCCCGGCGCCCACGCAGGGCCGCTGGTCGCTGGTGGCTCCATTGTTCCTCGGTGAGCGGGACGCTCGCTCACGAGCGGAGTTGCTTCTCGAGCGCCAGGGCGTCGTTACGCGAGACGGCGTTCGCGGCGAGGGAGTCGCAGGAGGCTACGCGGCTGTCTACGGCGAGCTCCGCGCTCTTGAGACCCTCGGCGTGTGTCGGCGAGGCTACTTCGTCGAAGGTCTCGGCGGTGCGCAGTTCGCGCTGCCAGGCGCGGTCGAGCGCCTCCGTGAGCGGCCGGACGATGCGCAGGCGGAGGAGGTCACAATCGTCCTCGCAGCTGCCGACCCTGCTCAGCCATACGGCGCAGCCGTTCCGTGGCCGAAACGCGCTGCCGGGCGCGCATCGCGCGTCGCGGGCGCTCTCGTCGTCACGATTGCAGGTGAGGCGGCGCTGTTCGTCGAGCGCGGTGGTCGGACGCTCGTACCGTTGCGAGACCCCGAGCCCGAGTGGCTGCGTGTCGCACTCGACGCGCTCGTGGCTCACGTGCGCGAACGGCGCGGCCCGCGACTGGCGATCGAGCGCTTCGACGGTGAGCCTGTGACCGAGAGCGGGATGATGGACATCCTCGTCGCGTCCGGCTTCAGCGCAGGCCCGCGGCGCGCGGTGCTGAGGGCGCGGCCTTGATCGGCGCCCTCGTCGCCTCGCTCGCCCGGGACGCGTTCGTGTGGCTCGGCATTCCGGCTCTCGTGTACGGGGGGATCCTCACGGGCGGCGCATGGCTCCTCGCACGTCGCGAGAGTCGTGCGCAGGCGTTGGCGTTCGGGGCTCCGTCTGTCGGCGCGGTCGTCACAGTCGCGCTTGCGCTCTCGCTCTTCGTTGCGATCGGAGCAGGTATCGCTGAGGGAACGGACCCGAACGGGCCTGGCTTCGTCGGCTGGGGACGAACCGTGCTTGTCGGTCTGTACGCGGCGATCATGGTCGTTGCTGCAATCGCGGCCCACTTTCTCTCGATCCGACCCGGTGGCGGCGGTGTGAAGATAGCTTCTGTCGCCGTTGTCGCTGCCTTCCTGTTCGTTGCGATCAGTGCGCCGTTCTCTGCGTACATGAACGCGTGTCACATCGGCAACGCGATCTTGGTCAACAGCGAAAGTAACTGCGGCGACATGCCGGCTCGGCCCTAGCCGGCCTGACCCAGCCGATGCCCGAGGGAGATACTGTCCGCGCGATCGCGAGAGCGCTGGCTCCACTCGTGGGTGACGTCGTCTCGGTCGAGGCCATTCATCCACGTGCGAGAGCGCTGCGCGTCGCGGAGCAGCTTGACGGCAAGGCGGCTCGAAGGCGTCGAGGCGAGGGGTAAGAACCTTCTCTTCCTCTTCGAGTCCAAGCTCGTCCTCCGTAGCCACCTCATGATGCGAGGTCGATGGCTCGTTCGGCCGCTCGGCGAATCGGCGCGTTCGACGGGTCGCCCCTGGTTACGCATCGAAGGCAGAACACATGAGGCGACCCGATGGAACGGGCCCGTCCTCGAGCTTGGGCGCGAGCGTCTCGCGAACCTCGGGCCGGACATTCTCGACGAACCGGCTCCGATCGAGGGCCTACTGCGCTCCCTCCGTGCAACGTCACAACATCGACCGATCGCAGACGCGCTGCTCGACCAGCGTGTGGTGGCCGGCATTGGGAATCTCTGGCGATCAGAGATCCTGTTCCTTGCCAGAGTTGCGCCGGATCGGCGTGTCTCCGACATCCCGGATGAAGAGCTCCGGCACAGGTCATGAGCCTCGCAGCGCAGCTGATGAGAGCGGGCCGTGACAGCCCGCAGGTGTATCGCCGGGCTCGGCGCCCGTGCCGGCGATGCACGTCTCCGATCGTGGCTCGTCGCCTCGGCGAGCACGCTCGAGTCGTGTACTGGTGCCCCGTATGTCAGGCAGGAAACACGGGCGCCAGCGCGTAACCGATTCGGGTGTCCAGTCCCTCGCCCGGCGCCTCCGAACTACGCGACGCTCTCCGCCTCTTTTGCCTCGGCTGTTTCTACGACATCTCGAGAGAACTGGATGACGGGGCAAGCGTTGAGGTGGCGCTCGTCGAGCACGGGACGGGTGGTGACCTGCCTCTGTTCGAGTACGACGAACGCATTCGTGACTTCATCGAGGCACGAGCCGACAGGCTGCTGGCCCGCGAGGACGCTCTCCGCGCACTCGCGGCACTTCGGCTGGAGCCTGCTACCGGAATCGTTGCCCAGGGGCACTTGAGCCGATACGAGAGCGAGGACGACGCGCTACGGCGTGGCATCCTGCTGCCTCTTCTCTACGAGATGGGCGAGAACTGCGCGGGGTTCGATTGGTCGGACGCCGCCTTCGACGCCGCCTACACGGTGCTGGAGGCGCGACTGTTCGGCCGCGCCCACCACCACCGTGCGATCGCGCCGATCGTCGGCCTGACCGCCCGCGAAGGGTTTGAGCTTGGTGGCGGCGCGCGTGTTCGGCACGCGCACGCGAACGAGCTCGATGCTGCCGTTGAAGCGCGCGCGATCCCTGCCGATTTCGGTCGCGAAGTCGACCGCCAGCTCGTGCTGGAGGTCGAGACCCGGACGCACGATCCGTCGCCACCCGACGCACCACGATCGATGGCGCTGGCGGTGTCTGTCCTCAGGCTGACGGTTCCCGGTGCGATCGCGGCGGGTCCCGGCGTCGTTGAGTTCCTGGACGGGCATCTCTACGGACTGCGTCACGTGCCTGACATCGCCAGCCAGATCCCGGGTGGTGAGCCAACTCGACTCGACCGCTTTCGGGGACGGATCGCCGCTGACGTATTTCGTCGCCTGAGCGGTCCCGCGGAGGACCCGGAGCTGCTCGAAGCCCTTGACCGCTGGGAGCTAGCGCTGTTTCATCAGGGCCCGCTGCGTGCAGAGGGTCTGACGGAGGCCCTCGTGCAGCTGCTGGGCGGCGACGACGGTCCCTGGGCCGCGGCCATGCGGGCCGCCGCGCTGGTTGGTGAGACACCCGACGAGCGCGCGGAACTGCTTGAAGGGTTGGTTGCGCTGATCGAGGGCAACGGGCCCGGCGCTCAGGGCGAAGAGGTCCTGCGACGTGCGCTTGTGGCGGCGGTCCGCGCCGAGTCGCGCGTCAAGCTGATGGCTGCGCTCGACGACAGATTGCTCGGTGTCCCGACCGGCCGCGCCGGCGCGGATCCGCGTTCGCTTCCCATCAGGCAACTGATTCCGACGCACTGATCGCGTTTCGGTAATGTGGCGGGGTGCCACTCGCTCTGAGCGCGTTTCGCCTTTGGACTCCACGTCGCTACCTCGCTGCCGCCGCAGTAGCTCTCGGAGCGGCTCTCGCAACAGGCATCCCGAGCGATTTGATCAACACGCCGCTCTTCTCCAGGCCCGTCGCCATCACGGCCTGGGCGTATCCGGTGTGGATCGTGACGTCGCTGTTGATCGGCCTGCTCGTCGCCGCGTCGCTTCGCGGCCGAGGGCAGGCAGCAAGCGGTGGCGTGCTGACCCTCTTCGCGGTCGGCTGTCCCGTCTGCAACAAGCCGATCGTGCTACTCCTCGGTGCGTCGGGAGCGCTCGAGATCTGGGCTCCGCTCCAACCGGTGCTTGGCGCGGTAGCAATCGCCTTCCTGGCGGCCGCCCTCGCGTATCGACTCCGTGGCGAGGTGGCCTGCAAGCTGCCTTCCCCGCAGCCGCGCGTCGCGACCTAGGTCTCCGCTCGGGCGCCCCGGCGTAGACGGTGAGCGGCCAGGCTAGGCAAACGCGTCTGGCTCCCGCATGATGTGAGGAGAACCACGGAACGTGGCGCTTGCGACCGGCACGAGAGTCGGCAGATTCCGCGCGCCGACGCCGCCGTCGCTCCAGGCAGACGGGGGAGGGAGGATTGTGCTAGCTCGGGACGAAAGGAGAGCGGCAATGGCTGTGCCAGAATCCCGCTTTCGCGCCCAGGGTGAAGTCGCCACCGGTAGTGGTGGTGACAGCTCTCGCGTCATCGCGCTCGCCAATCAGAAGGGCGGTGTCGCCAAGACGACGACGACCGTCAACCTGGCCGCGGCGCTCCAGGAATCGGGCAAGCGCGTTCTCACCGTCGACCTCGATCCGCAAGGCAACCTGACGATGAGCCAGGGCCTGAACCCTGACACGATCGAGCGCTCGATGTTCGACGTCCTCGTGCGCTCTCTGCCCATCGAGGACGTGATCGAGAAGGTCGAGCTCGACGTGGCCGTCTCGTCGATCGACCTCGCCGGAGCGGAACTTGCGCTGGCGAGCATGATCGGGCGGGAGCGCGCGCTCGAGAAGGCGCTGCATCCCGTGCGCCCTCACTACGATTTCATTCTCATCGACACGCCACCGTCGCTCGGGTTACTTACGATCAATGCCCTCACGGCGTCTGACGGGATCATCGTGCCCGTCCAGTGCGAATACCTGTCGCTCCGAGGTCTCGCGCAGCTCCAGAACACGCTGGAGATGATCAGGGAGAACCTCAATCCCGGCCTGGAAATCTACGGGATTCTGCCGACGATGTACGACGCTCGGACGCTGCATTGCCGCGAAGCGGTCGAGATGCTGATCGAGAACTTCGGCGACCGGGTGTACAGGACGCGAATCCGGAAAACGGTCCGTTTCGCCGAGGCGCCCGTTGCCGGGTCCTCCGTTCTCGCGTATGACCCCGAGGGGTCGGCCGCAGCGGCGTACCGCGCTTTCGCCAAGGAGGTGCTCGATGGCGCGCAAGCGCGCGAGCATGCGTGAAGGTCCGCTAGCCGACCTGTTTCGCGCCACGGATAAGGCAGCCAAGAAGTCGGCAGAACCCGCCGAAGCGGAGTCATCCCCGACGCCAACGCTCGTTCCGGAAGACGACGGTCCACCGGTCTTCGACAACGTCAAGCCTCTGCGTCAGCCCGAGCCGGCGGCGTCCAGAGCAGCCGACGAGGCGCAAGACGTAGCGGTGAGCGACTCGGCCGGCGGGCCTGAGCAGCTCCCGCTGGACGGCCCAGACGGTGAGGAGGCGGACGCGACGGCCGCCGAGCCTGCGGTCGACGAAGGTGCCGTGTCTTCGGACCGACCAGCGATCGCCTTCGCCAAACCGCCGCCCAGCCCGTGGTCGGACCGACCTGGGACTGAGGATGCCAATGCCTACCTCGCTGTAATCCGCGTCGTTGGTGTCGGCGGCGCCGGACTCAACGCGGTCGAGCGGATGATGGAAGCGGGGATCTCTCAGGTCGACTTCGTTGCTGTGAACACTGACATTCAGCAGCTTCAGGCCAGCCAGGCGCCAACACACCTTCATATCGGCCAGGAGCTAACCCAGGGCCTCGGCTCCGGTGCTGACCCGGAGGTCGGCCGAGAGGCCGCCGAGTCGGCCTACGACCAGATCAGGCAGGCGCTCCGTGGCTCCGACATGGTCTTCGTTACGGCTGGCGAGGGCGGCGGTACGGGCTCGGGCGCGGCCCCAGTCGTCGCGCGAATCGCCCGGGAGCTCGGCGCGCTTACGGTCGGAATCGTGACGACGCCCTTCCGGTTCGAAGGCTCGCGTCGCCGAACCCAGGCCGACGCCGGCGTTGACGAGCTTCGTGCCGTATGCGACACCGTCATTGTGATCCCGAACGATCGGCTACTCGAGGTCCTCGAGCGCGACGTAGCGATGGTCGAAGCGTTCCGGATCGCGGACGACGTCCTCCGCCAGGGCGTTCAGGGGATCTGCGATCTGATTACTACACCGGGTCTGATCAACCTCGACTTCGCAGACGTGCGCACGATCATGAGTGACGCGGGCTCGGCGTTGATGGGTATCGGATTCGCAACCGGCGAGACGCGCGCGAAGGAAGCTGCGGAACGAGCGCTTGGCTCCCCGCTCATCGACACCGAGATCACGGGAGCGCGTGGCATTCTCCTGTCGATTGCGGGCGGCGACGACCTGACGCTGTACGAGGTCAACGAGGCCTCCGAGGTCATCCGCGCCGCAGCAACGGCCGATACGAACATCATCTTCGGCGCGACGGTCGATCCGGGGCTCGAGGGCCAGCTATGGATAACAGTGATCGCGACTGGGCTCGGTACGTCTGGTACTCGCCGTCGCGAGCGCGCCGATCGCGGTGACGCGATAGAGCCGCCGTCGTTCATGCGTGATCTCTAGCTTTCGGCCGGCTCAGCGCTACAGTGCGCGTTCATGGACGGCGAGCATCTCGAACCACAACGGGGAACTGCTCTCCTCGAAGAAGAGCTCGGGGTCGACGAGGAGCTGTGGACCGACGACTCGGACACCGACCACGCGGGCTGGTACTGCGTTGCGACCGAGCCCTTCCCCTGCCCAGCCGAGGGCTGCACGTTCGTAGCCGAGCACATGACCGCGGCGCACCTGATTCTGGTCTGGGAGGAGCGAGACGATCCGAACCTCCTCCGTCACGCGCAACGTGCGAAAGAGGCTGGAAGGAATCCGAAGGTCGTGACGTACGAGCAGGCGTTCGGACCTAGCGCGTCCTACTACGCCTGGGAGGCCGCAGGGCGCCCGGTGCACGGGATACGGCGCAAAGCATCGAAGTCCTAGTCGTGCGGCTCCACACGTCCGTTCGTCTCCGCGCGCTCGCGTGCCCGCTTCTGTCGGCGGACGCCGCGCGTGAGCTCGCTGAACACGCTCGTAAGGCGTAGCGTTCGCTCGCGCTCCGACGTCAACTCGAGCAGATCCTGCCGCACCTCGTTCTCGAGCTCGACCGCGGCCGCGAGCCGAAAGGTCAGCTCCGGCTCGTCCTGTGTAGGAGCAGGCTCCTCCGCCTCAGCTACCTTGGCCAGTTCGCTGAGGGCCGCAAGCAGGGCGTCGGTCTCCACCGTCGCTGCGGCATCGGGCTCGTCGACGACGTCTTCGATCGTGGCCGTGTGAAACGAGCGACCGGTAGTGAGCTCGACGACCCGAAACCGTGTGAGCCCGAGGACGACGATGTTAAGCCGCCCGTCAGGGAACCGCTCCTCGACATGGTCGACCTCGGCGAGTGTCCCGACCTCTCGCATCGCGGGCTCGTCCACCATGATGAACCCGAAAGGGATCTTCTCCTCGAGTGATTCACCGATGAGTTCCTTGTAGCGCTCCTCGAAGATGTGCAGCGGCAGCCGCTCACGTGGCAGGAGCACCATGTGCAGCGGAAAGAGCCCGATCTCGCGCATTCCTCAAAGGGTATGGTCTCGCGGGCATGACAGCGATCGGATCAGCCAACATCCGCGTGAGACCGGCAATCGAGACGCTCGTGCCGTACGAGCCCGGGAAGCCCGCCGATGAGCTTCGGCGGGAGCTCGGCCTCGACTCGATCGTGAAGCTCGCGTCGAATGAGGGGCCGTTCGGGCCCTTTCCGGCAGCCCGCGCGGCGCTCGAAGCGGGTGCCGGTGAGCTGAACCGCTACCCGGACGGCGGGGTCTATCGGCTACGCGACGCGCTCGCTGAGAGGCACGAGGTGGCACCGCAGAACGTTGCGGTTGGCGCCGGCGCCGACGCGCTCATCGCGTACCTGTCTCTGGCGCTCCTGGAGCCGGGCGACGAGATCGTTTGCGGCTGGCCCAGCTTCCCCAGCTATGTCATCGATGCCCGGCGGCTCGGAGCCACGCCCATGCTCGTGCCCCTACAGGACGGGCGTTACGACCTCGGCGGGCTCGTCGACGCGGTTGGCGACCGAACCCGCGTCGTGTACATCTGCAACCCCAACAACCCAACCGGGACGATGGTCGATAGCCACACGCTTGACGCCTACTTCGAGCGCGTGCCGCGACACGTGCTCACGGTGCTCGACGAGGCGTATTGGGAGTACGTCGAAGACAGCGCCTATCCGGACGGGATCGCCGATTACGCGCGTCACGGCCACGCCACGCTCGTGCTGCGGACGTTCTCGAAGATCTATGGCTTGGCTGGGCTTCGCGTCGGCTACGGCGTCGGCCCGAGCGACGTGGTCGCGGCGATCAGGAAGGTCCAGAACGCGTTCGATGTGACGCAACCGGCCCAGGACGCCGCGCTCGCGAGTCTGGCCAACACGGCCGAGGTCGCACGGCGCCGCAGCGAGAACTCGGCTGTGCGCGGACAGCTTACGCGCGGACTCGAGGCTCTCGGTCTCCAGCCGGTGGGCCCCGCGGT
>JAUVPB010000002.1 GCA_030598925.1 Actinomycetes bacterium | reverse complement strand
CGACCGAGTACACGATTCAGCCCGTCGAGCTCGCAAAGCGGCTCGAGGATCATGGGTTCGAGTCGCTGTTCCTGCCGGAGCACACGCACATTCCGACAAGCCGGCGAACGCCGTTTCCCGCCGGGGGCGAGCTCCCGCGTGAGTACTCTTCGACCTTCGATCCCTTCCTGACGCTGACGGCGGTCGCGGCGGCGACCGAGCGGCTAGTGCTCGCCACCGGCGTCTGTCTCGTGACCGAGCGCGACCCGATCGTCACGGCCAAGGAGGTCTCGACGCTCGACCACTTCTCGAACGGGCGCTTCCTGTTCGGCGTCGGCGCCGGCTGGAACGAAGAGGAGATGGAGAACCACGGGACCACGCCGAACCAGCGCTGGAAGGTACTGCGCGAGCGGGTTGAGGCGATGCGCGAGATCTGGACGAACGAGAGCGCCGAGTACCACGGAGAGACGGTTGACTTCGACGCCCTGTGGCAGTGGCCCAAGCCCCTGCAGCGTCCGCATCCTCCGGTGCTGTTGGGAGCGAGTACGGCGGAGGCGGTGGCGCGAGCCGTCCGCTACTGCGACGGGTGGATGCCGAGCGGTCTTCGCGGCATTACGGACTGGGGCCCGCTGATCGAAGAGTTGCGCGCCGCCTATGCGGGCGCAGGCAAGCCCGCACCCACCGTGTCGCTCTACGGTGCGGCCGCCGATGGGGCCGTGCTCGCGAAGCACGCGAGCGCCGGCGTCGATCGGGCGATTCTGCGCCTGCCGTCGGCGCCCCCCGACGAGATGGTTCCGATACTCGAGGACTACGCAGCGCTCATGGCGCCCTACCGCTAGTGCCCTCGAGGGCGGCTCTCTGTCGCGCGCCACGCGAGAGGCGCCAGTTGACAACGGCTCCCAGCACGATGATGTTGGCCATCAGGAACAACCAGACGAGCAGGAGCGTCGCACCACCAAAGGCGCGTAGCGCGACGAGGTTGTCGGTGGCGCGCACGAACAGCGGGACGGCCTGGAAGCTCGCGACGAGCGCGACCGCCGCCCCAGCCGCTCCCGGGAGAGCCTGCGTCCAAGTCACCGCCGCGTTCGGAAGCACATGGTAGGCCACCCAGAGCAGGCCGAAGACTATGATCGACGACAGCGCGATCGCGAATCCGTACGCAAACGGCGTCTCGGTACCGCCGAGTCGCACGAGCAACTCGACGCCCAGCGAACCGGCGATCAAGGCAAGGAAGAGCGCCGCGACCGAGCCGACCAGGATCACGAACATCAACGCTTTGCCGCGCGCGAAAGGCCGGTTCTTCACACCGTAGACAAGGTTGAATGCTGACTCGAGCGCACTGAAGAGTCCCAGCGAACTCCAGAGCACCGCGACGCCGCCGATCGCGGCGAGATACACCGCCTGTTCGCGGAACTCGTTCACGGTGTTCGCGAGACGCCGACCGGATGCTCCGGGGAATGTGCGATTCAACTGCTCGATCAGGAAACTCGACTCGGTCTGCTCTCCGAACAATCCCGCCAGAGCGAGACCGATCAGCACAAGCGGGAAGAACGCAAGCAGGCCGTAGAAGGCGATGAGGGCGGCGAGGTGTGTCCCGCGGACGTCGAGGAACGTGCGGACGACTCCCTTCGTCTCGCGCGCGACGAACGCTCCCGCCTCCGCGCTCGCACCCCGTTGGCGTTCCTCGCGCGGCTGCGGTGGTAGCACGGACCGCGGCATAGTCGGTGTGACCGGCGGTGCTTCGTGCGGCGCGTGCCTTACCGTCGCATCGGGCGGCTCGGCTCCGGGGCCGCCACGCTGGCCCTCGTCGCCAGCATCCGCGGCTGCCCGCGCCGTTTGCGCGTCTTCTCTGATCTGTTCGATTTCGTGACCGAGCGAGCCAAGTCCTGCCCTTGACCCCGGGCTTGCCCTCTTGCTCGGAGCGCTCGACGACCCACCTAGGCCCCGACAGGTCGCCGACGCAAGTGCGACGTCTCCGACTCGTCGAGCAACCCCTCGTCGGTGATCGATACGCGGTACACGTCGCGGGCGCGCTCCGGTGTCACGATCCCCTGCTCCACGTCGTCCAGCACTCGCTCCGGCTCGCGCAGGACGGGCTCACCGTACCCGCCGCCCGACTGCGCGAGACAGACGACTGTCTCTCCCTCGGCGAGTGTCACAAGACCCGACTGCGGCAGTGGCTGCTCCTCGCCTCGCGGCGACCGGCGAACGTTCCATGCCGGTACCGCACCGAGACCACCTCGCACGCCCTGCGCCGGGTTCTGCTCCCCATCGGAGACGAAGCCCAGTGTCAGCTCGCCGCGCCTAGGCCCGTACTCGACGAGCAGCGCGGGGCGCGCCCCGCCTCCAGCCCGCCCCCTCAGTGTATGCCTGAACACGGCGCTGGTTGACGACGAGCGGTTGGTAGTACTCCGCCACCTCGATCGAATCGAGGTGGCACATGCCGCCGTTGACGGCGTTCAGGTACGTGAGCCAGCCATCGGAGAACGGGCTGCCGGCGCCGGCGGTACCGCCGAGGAATATCTGGTTGACGTGCGGCTTGCCGGTGTCGGGATCGGTGCCTGACACCGAGGCCGAGCTCGCGACGAAGAACGCCCCGAACTCCGCCATCCCGATGCCGTGCCGGAGTCCAGACATCGCCTGCTGCGTGGAGTTGACAATGCGGTCCGCGACGTTGGTGGTCGCGACGGAGCAGCTCACCGGATGCTGCGGAATGCCAGCGATGCAACCCTCGCGCAGCAGCACGCGGATCCTGCGCGCCGAGCCGCCGTTCTTTGGGATGGACGGGTCGAGGCTGTTGAAGACGCCGATCAACGCCGCGGCGCGGGCGGTCGCCTCGGTCATGTTGAGCCCGCACGGCAGATTGTCAGGGTTGTCGTGCAGGTCCACCACGATCGTCGCGTCCGTTGGCGAAACAGTCACGTTCGAGCGGATTTCGATGCCTGCCGGGGGTGTGCCCGGGATCGCGTCGTGGATCGAGAAGCCCGTCGCCGTCGCCGCCGGCAGCTGCACGATGGCCGAGGCGATTCGCTGTTCCGAATAGTCGAGCCATTGACGGTCAAACGTCTCGAGGACGTCCCAGCCGACGTCGTCAGCCGCGGCGCAGAGCTCGCGCTCGCCGATTCGGGCCGCCGCGATCATCCCGAGGTAGTCACCATGCCACTGCTCGGGCACGCGGATGCGGACCTGGCACATCCGGACGACGTCGGCGACATCGGCGTAGTCACGCTGCACCCGCACGCACGGAAAGATCAAGGCTCCCTCCTCGTACACGTCGCGAGCCTCAGCGTGGTAGGTGGTCGGGATCGAGTTGCCGATGTCGGCTTGGTGCGCCTTACAAACCATTGTGTAGCGATGCTCGCCAGCGTCGTCAAACACCGGAACGAGGATCACATGGTCGCCCGCGTGCGTGTTTCCGTGATACGGCGAGTTGTGCAGAAACGCGTCACCCGGCGCGAGGTCGGGGTGGAACTCCTTCATCGAAGCGACAAGGAGGTCGGCACCGAGAACGTGGATCGGGATGCTCTCCGCGTAGGCGAGAAGGTCACCCGCCGCCGTCACGACGCAGCACGAGAAGTCACGCGCTCGGTTGACGGGAGCGGAGCGTCCGGCGCGAAGCAGGGTGTTGCCCATCTTGCTGGCAATTCCTTCGAAGCGGCTGGCGATGATCGGCAGCTGAGCGCCATCGAGCGGGGCCCCTTTGAGCCCCGCGGGCGACCCACTCATTGAACGAGCAGCGCCTCGCGCAGACTCGCGAGCGACGCCTGCGACTCGAGTGACAGAACGATCTCTTCCAGCGGGGCTCCCGCTCCGCTGTGCCCGCCGGCGCGGAGATTCCCCCTGAACTTCGCCAGCACGTCATCGCGAATCCAAGGATTCTCGGGACTCGCTTCCTGGTAGGGCTGCTCGGCTCTCAGCGTCTCGCCCGACGCGAGCCGCAGTTCGATAGCGCCCGGTAGCGCCTGCGGATACGTAGGGAACTGGCGCTCGACATAGCCCACTTTGCCCGCCAGCTCGAGCACGGGGCCGTCTGTTACGGCCGCCTGTTCGTAGTCGGCGAGCCCGAGCTCGCCCCGGGCGAGCATGGCCGCTACGGAGTAGGGCAGACTGAACTTCGCCTCGTACTCCGTCCTCGGCCTGCGCTTGGCGGCGAGCGGCTCGAGGACGAGATCGACCGCGATCTCGGGAACCTCGGCCACGATCGACGTAACCTCCGCCGCCTGCAGACGCCGACCGGCGCTCGCCTCCCGAGCGGCGCCCACGACGGCGTGCATCGCGTGGCATGCGGGATACGGCTTGTACGCGATCCTCGGCGTCTCCCAGCGGCTGCCGAGATCAGCCAGCTGCGTCGCGAGATCCACATCGCCGGGCTCGCGACCCACGAACGCGTGGTAGAGACCGAACTTCGCCTCGAGCACGGAACCTGGTCCGGCCGCCCCTGCTGCCGCAAGCGAGGCAGCGTGTACGCCAGCCTGCGCCGCCCAGCCTGCATGGAGCGGCTTGGTCGGCGTGCCCTCATCCAGGTAGGCGAAGATCCCCGACGCGAGCGAACCGGCGAGTCCCATCGCGCTCGTCGCCGTCGGCAGATCGAGCCCAAGCAGTCGTGACGCCGCGAGCGTCGCGCCGAACACGCCGCAGACCGACGTGGGATGAAAACCGCGCCGGTGGAACTCGGTCGGCGCCGCCATCCCAACACGCGTGACGACCTCGTTGCCCACGATGATCGCGGCGAGGGTCTCGGCGCCACTCGCGCCGACGGACTGCGCGACGGCGAGTGCGGCCGGACAGACAACCGTGCTCACATGACTGGCCGAGGCAGCGTGCGTGTCGTCGAAGTCGAGACCGTGGCACAACATGCCGTTGGCGAATGCGGCACTTGCTGCAGGCAGGGCGTCGTCCAAGCCGAGCACTGACGCCTCCGCGCGGCCGCCCGTGCGTGCCGCAGTCTGCCTGGCCTCCGTGGCCACGCCGAGTCCGTCAGCCGCCAGACCGCATCCGAGCGTATCGAGCAGATGAAGCTTGGCAGCGTCGACGACATCGTCGGGCACGTTCGCGAGTTTGAGTTCGAGCGCGAACCGCGCAAACTGCCCTGCTGCGAGCTCGGTAGCGATCTAGTCAGCCTAGCTGGGTGCTGTCGGATCGAGGCTTGCTCCGAGGGTTCGCGCCAGCAACCGCCACGTGGCGAGCACGACAAGTGTCACCGCCATGGTGACGCCCCAGAATCCCAAATACTCGGCGTCGACGGATCGGCCGAGTACAGCGGCCCGCAGAAGCGCTCCAGCCGTAATCCCGAGCGCCCAGGTGCCGACAAGCCGGAGCAGCCCCTGCTTCGCATACGGTCGCAGCACGATCACCGCCGCGATCCAGCCGGCGCCGAGCAAGGCGATGTTGCGGAGGACGTCGACGAGCGAGAAGCCACCGTCATGCGTGAACCCGCCGACGAGCGAAAAGACAAGGATCGGCGTCAGATCGCCGAGCATGAGCAATCGACGTCGGCGGTCTTCGGTCACATGTCCATCTTGCCGCCCGGCGGCCTCCCTCGACGAGGGAAGCGAGTCGGTTGCCGGCGGCGCCGTGCTGTGGTCTCCCGCGCTACTGGCTCCAGGCGATCATCAGCGTCGTGACCGGCAGCGAGTAGGTGGGAGCGTCGCTGCCGCGAGCGTAGATCGAGATGCTCTCGGCGTTGCCGATCGCGAGCCAGCGACCGTCGGGCGACCACGCGTACGACCCATGGTCTGAGGTGCGTCCAACCCGCCCGAAGCCGAAGTCGAGTACGCCCGCAAGGAGTCCGCGCCAACCCAGCGCGACGCGCGTCGCGTCCGGGCTGAGCTCGAGCCCACTCGACTCGAGCGCTCCGTCAACTCCCGAGACTCGGTACGCGCCTTGGAACTGCTCGTCTTGCCAGAGCTGGATCGTCGCCAGCGGCAAACCGATGACGCGCCGCACCTTCGTCGCGATCGCCCCGTCTGCCCCGACGTCATAGGCCAGGAGGTCTGACTCCTCCTCGGGCGTCAGATCGAGACCTTCTCGGAAGTCCGGTTGGGAGAGAACCACCCGCCCGTCCGCGCGGATCTCCTCGTTTCGCGGAGCACCTGTGCGCGTGAACAACTCGCCATCCTGCCCGAACCGTGGGTCGCAACCCGTGACGCTCTGCACGTCTCCGGACTCGATCGTAAGAACAGCCGTCTCGTTCCCGCCCACACACCACGCAACGGCCCGACCGTCGCCGGCGAGCGCGGCGATGCGCGACGTCCGCGAAGAGTTCTCCCGCAGCCGGGTGTCGAGGTCACGGATCCACTCGGGACGATCACGGAGATCAAGGAGTGCGAGCCGCAGCTGATCGTCGTAGGCCGCGGCAAACTGCCCATCCGACGAGATATCGACCAGCGTGCAATGCGTCAGCTGGCCCGGCGGCTCGAGCTCCAGCGCTCCGAGATCGATTGCCCGCATCTCACAGCTCGAGCCGGCTCGGTCGTGACCGGGGACGACTGTCCATAGCCGCCCTGGCAGAACGCCCTCCGGCGGAACATCGGGGCCGCGAAGACGATCCGCTCCGGGCGTTGGCTCGCCGCGACTGCTGACACCGCCGGGCGCGACGTCGTCTGAGCGCAGCGACCAGGCGGCAACGACCGCCGCGAGCGCGACCAGCCCGACGATGAGAGCGACGACACGTGCACGTGGCACTACCGCCCATTGTGAAGCGGTTGCTCGGGCCGTGCAGCGGTCGTTCCGCGGTCGAGCCACGTAGCGCGTTGCCGACGGCCTTGGCGGTGGCTACTTCGCTGCCTCGGTCGACTCCCTCTGCTTCTTCTTTTTCTTTTTCCTCTTCTTGTTCTTCTTCTTTGGAGACTCAGGGTCGGGCGATGCGATGAGCGCGTTTGAGGCAACAGTCAACAGGTAGGGCTCGACGAGCCCGGCAGCATTGTCGTATTCCGCTTCGATGTTGGTGTAGGTCGCGATGACAGCCTGGGTTTCGCCGAGCGAGACGATCGCTAGGAATCGAAAAAGCCTGCCCTCGAACTCGCCCTTGTACTCCAACCTGCCACCGGTCTCGCCGGTAGCGAGCAGCACGGGTCGAGCGTCGATCGCCACGAAGTTGTCGACGAGCCGCGGACCGTTCTGAACGCTGAGCTCGAGGTACTCGTCGATCGACAGCGCGCGAGGCAACTGCTCGACCAGCACGTTGACGTTCGCGTCGAACCCAGAGGCGCCCGTGTCGGTGAACCAGACCGCTTCTGCTAGCTCGAGCTCGCTCTCCGGCGCTCTCCAGGTGCCTGGAATCGAGAGCGCGAACGCTCCGTCGACCGGCTCGTAACGCTGAGCGCCGTCGGGCACGCTTGGCCTCGTGAGGTCGACAACCGGCTCGGCCGGCGCAATCGGCTCGGCCTCGGCCGCGAACTGGACGTCGGGCACGCTCCCGCCACACCCGGCGAGCGCCAGGGCGGACAGGCCGGCTGCGACGACTCCGGCAAGCTGTCGTCGTGCGAGGGCGGCAGACGAGGACATGGCGCTCTCGGATCCTGATCATCGCCAGCGGCCGCTACATCACCCGTCGGGAGGATCCGCACCGGCACTTCGATGCTGGATCAACGGCATTCGACCACGGCGCTGTCAGAATGCCGAAGTCCACGACGATGGAGGTATCTCAGAGATGTCGTCCCCGCGCAAGCCACGTCTCATCGGCCTGAATCACGTCGCCATCGAGGTCGGAGACATCGGCGAGGCGCTCGAGTTCTACGAGCGCATCTTCGAGTTCACCCTCAGAAACCGGTTCGAGACGATGGCGTGGATCGACCTCGGCGACCAATTCATCGCGCTTTCGGCCAGCTCTCCCTTGCCACCAGATGCCGATCGGCACTTTGGCCTCGTCGTCGACTCGAAGGAAGAGACGCGACGGGCGATGGCGGCCGCGGGCGTCGACGCCCTCGCCGGCCGGGGACTACGCTTTCGTGATCCCTGGGGCAATCAGGTCGAGATCGTCGACTACCGCGATGTCCAGTTCACGAAATCATCCGCGGTCCTCGCCGGCATGGGAATCGAAGACGTAGCGAAAACCGAGGAGGCCCTCGATGAGCTACGAGGCAAGGGGCTGATCGACGAGGATTAACGAGGGCGGAACCAGCGTGTCGCAGTCACCGTGCAGTCTCGGCAGCGGTAACCCCGATGTCCGCCTTGCGCCGTAGCTGCGCCGGCGCCACGAGCCAGCCACCGAGCTCGCGAATCCTCCGGGGAACCGTCGGTGGATCGTCGGCGCAGGCCGCGCTGATCTCGATCTCCGCATCGCGTAGCGCGCCCCGGAAGAGAAACAGCGACCGGCGCATGTGCCAGCGCGACGTCACGACTCTGACCTCGCTGGCTGCCACGGATCGGGCCAAGGCCGCGACCCGCAATGCACTCTCCGCGGTCGTGCGCGCGTGCGGGTCCGCGACAAGCGGCACGCCATCGCCGGGCCAGGCCTGCCACATCAGCTCGGCCTCAGACGGCCCGCCGTTCCGACGCGCCCAGCCGGAGAGAACGACAGCACGTGCGTGCGGGAGCTCTTCGGTCCCTCTCGCGAGCCGCCCTGCGCAAATCGGATGCAGATCGGACCCGCTCCGAGACGAGTAGCCGAGGATCGCGACGATTACGCCGCCAGCGCGCGGCTCGAGCACGCTCGCCGCATCGGCGATGTGAACGGGAGAGCTGCTCATGGCATCTCGCTGGCTGCCGGCCACCAGACCGCGATCATCGCCTGCGTGAAGAGATCACGCGACGAATTCCCTCGAAGGCGATCAACGTCCCGATTACCGTTAGCACGAGCTTGACCGCCTTACCTCCCCGGAGCTTCGACTCTCCGCTCGCGCGCTCGCGCATGTTCACTGGAACCTCGTCGACGCGGAGTCCAGCGTCCGTGAGGCGGATGAGTGACTCGACCTCGGGCGCGCCGCTCTCATAAGGCTCGGCGAGCAGCGGAAGCGCGAGGGCGTTGGCCGCGTACATCCCGCTCGTCGCGTCCGCAAACGAGCGGCCGAGCCGCAGGTGCATTGCGCGCCGAAGGACGCTGATACCGAAAGCACGAGTCTTGCTGGGTTCGTACCTGTAGGCCGCGTAGCCATCCCCGGACACGAACCGAGAACCGACGGCTACGTCACACACATCGGACCGCACGCGCTCGAGCAGCCGCGACAGCTCGGCGACCGGATGCTGTCCGTCGGCGTCGACGCGGCCGCAGAAGTCGTACTCATGCTCCAACGCATAGGCGTAGCCGGCAGCAATGCCTGCGCGCAGGCCGCGATTCTCCTCGAACCGCTCGACCGCGGCACCAGCAGCACGAGCGACCTCGGACGTGCCGTCGGTCGACCCGTCGTCAACGACGAGGACGTCGGCCGCCGGAAGTTCGGCGGCCAGCTCCTCGAGCACGGCGGGCAGGTTCTCCTCCTCGTTCCAGGCGGGAACGAAGACAAGAGTGCGGGCTTCTTGCGCAGGAGCGGCGTCGGGAGGCACGGTGGCGATCTGTCGAAGCTAGCAGCCGCACGCCCTCCTCACGACTACGAGCTAGCCGAGTTCGACTGCGGTGCGACCTCGGAGCGACCGAACTAGTCCTCGAGACCTTCCTGCTCGTAGACGCGCTGGATCGCCGGCCGGCTCGTGATGCGCCTGTAGTGGGAGCCGAGGTTTGGCGCGCCCCACCAGGGCTCGTCGAGCCGCCGCCCCCAGCGCGTCACCATCGCGAGGAACAGATCGGCGGTGGAGAATGTCCCGCCGACTAGGTAGCCGCCTGCCTTCGCAAGCTCTCCGTCGATCCAATCGCGCGTTGCCGCGAGCCGTCGCTTCGCGCACGCTTCGACCTCTGCCTTGGCAGAGTCGCTGTCGACGTCCCGCTCCGGCGCGAACATGCGCATGAAGTCGGCCTGGACGGTGTTGGTGAGGTAGGTATGCCAGCGGTACCATGCCGCACGCGCCGCGGGATCGGTACCCGGTCCGAGACGTGCTTCGGGGAATCGGTCACCGACATACATGCAGACGGCTGCCGACTCGTACGTCACGATCTCGCCGTCCACCAGTGCGGGAACCCGACCCATGGGCTGCAGATCGAGATAGTTACGCGGCTCAGTCGGACGACCGTTCTCCCGAACAACTCGTACCAGCTCGTAGTCGGCACCGGCCTCCTCCAGACACCCGTGCGGTGCGAGCGCGGCCGAACCTGGAAGGTAATAGAGCTTGATCATGTGGCTCCTCCGCTCGGATTGCCTGGCGCGTGAAATGACCGTCGCGAGCTAGGAGAAGCTCGGTACGGCCCTGACCTCGATCGTACCCATGCTTGCATGCGGAATCTTCGCGGCCAGCTCGATCGCCTCCCCACGGCTCTCGCACTCCAGCATGTAGAACCCACCGAGCTGCTCTTTGGTCTCGGCGAACGGGCCGTCTGTGGTGAGCACCTCGCCGTTCCGCACCCGCACCGAGGTTGCGGTTGCCGTCGGTTCAAGCGGCTCGCCGGCGAGCACGCGCTCGCCGGCTTCCTCGCCGAACTTCTGATAGCCGGCCATGATGGGCTCGAACTCGGCACTCCCTGGCCTGGGATGGCTCGTTGGGTCAGCTTCGTCTGAGTAGATCAAGCACACGAACTTCATGGCATGCCTCCTTTGGTTGATGGTCGAAATGCGACTGAGCGGCTACGACGTCACTTCCACTACGCGTCGAACAGCGTGGTGGATTTTCGACTCAAGGCGCTGCTCTTGCCGAACGAGCCGGCACGTCATCAGCGCCGAGGTCAGCTCTCCGTGGCACGATTGCAGGCAATGCTAGAAACTTCGCCGACTACGCGCGTGCGATGGCCGGAGTTCGCCCACGTCGTCTTCGACTGCGACTCGACGCTCTCGACGATCGAAGGCATCGACGTGCTCGCCGAAGGTCTCGGACTAGAGGCCGAGGTCACAGCGCTCACCGACGCTGCGATGGCCGGCGAGGTCGATCTTGGCGATATCTACGGGGCACGGCTCGAGATGCTGCGGCCGACGGAGCAAGCCGTCGCTGGACTCCGAGCAGCGTACAAACGTAACGTCGTCCCACACGCCGGCGCCGTGATTGCGGCCCTCCGCGAACTCGGGACCAAGGTGTACGTCGTGAGCGGTGGCCTCGTTGAGCCGGTTGCCGAGTTTGCCGTGCATCTCGGCGTCGACCCGGCCAACGTACGCGGCGTGCAGGCGCGATACAACGAGCTAAGCGGCGAGTGGTGGCGGCCTGGCCAAGCACACGAAAACGAGTTCGCGGGCTTCGAAGCCGGAGCGCTCACCCGCTCTAACGGGAAGCCAGAGGTCATTCGAGATCTGCTTGCGAAGTCGTGCGGGCTGACGATGCTGGTCGGCGACGGCGCGAGCGATCTGCAAGCCGCCGACACGGTTGATCTGTTCGTTGGCTTCGGAGGCGTCGCGCACCGTGAGCGCGTCGCGACAGGCGCCCCCGTGTACATCAGAGCGAACACCCTCGCCCCGGTCCTGCCGCTCGCCGCCGGCCCGGGCGGCCGTGACCGGCTAACGTCGCCCGAGGCCTTGCGAACATTCGAGCGCGGCATCGAGCTGGTCGAGCGCGGAGACGTCCTGTTCCAGGAAGACGACAAGCGAGAACAGCTGCGCGCCGCGCTGGCTTCGGGGGAGACTCAAAGGTGACGAAACATTCGATCTTGATTGCCGACAAGCTCGGTGCCGCGGGCCTCGATCTGCTCGAAGATCTGAAGGACATCGACGCGGACGTCAGGATCGGCCTCGAGAAGGGCGAGCTGCTCGAGATCATCGACACCTACGACGCGTTAATCGTGCGAAGCGCGACGAAGGTGGACGCCGACGTGATCGCCGCCGGCAGCCGGCTCGCGGTCGTCGGGCGCGCCGGCGTGGGCGTCGACAACATCGACGTCGCCGCAGCCACGCGGAAAGGCATCGTCGTGATGAACACGCCGCAGGCAAACTCGATCGCGACAGCAGAACAGACGATGGGGCTCATGCTCGCGGCGAGCCGTCACACGGCGCGCGCCCACGTCTCCGTGGCGACAGGGGATTGGTCGCGAAGCGAGTTCACCGGCATCGAGCTAGCCGGCCGGACGCTCGGAATCATCGGTTTTGGCCGGATCGGCCGCGAGGTCGCAAGACGTGCCCGCGGCTTCCAGATGGAGGTGGTCGCGTACGACCCGTACGTCTCAGAGCAGGTCGCACGAGATCAGGCCGTCACGCTCGTGGAACTAGACGAGCTGCTGGCGAAGTCTGACGTTGTCTCGCTCCATTGCGCCCTTTCCCCTGCAACGCGCCACCTCCTCGACGAAGCCGCTCTCGGCAAGCTCAAGCACGGCGCGATCGTCGTCAACGCGGCACGCGGCGACCTCGTCGACGAGGAAGCGCTCGCCGTTGCGCTCGCCTCCGGCCACGTTCTCGCCGCCGGGATCGACGTATTCTCGACCGAACCTCCGGCGCCCGACAACCCGCTGGTCGGACACCCAGGTGTCGTGCACACCCCACACCTAGGCGCAAGCACGCACGAGGCACAGCGTGATGTTGCAGTCCAGGTCGTCGAGCAGGTCGTTGACGCCGTTCGCGGCGACGGGATCCGTAACAGCGTGAACTTCCCCTTCGAGATGGACGCTGAGATGAAACCGTGGCTCGAGCTGGCTCACGCGATGGGCCGGATCCAGTTCGCCATGGCACCGGAGCGGATCGACCGGATCGAGATCGAGGCCAGGGGCGACGCGATCGAGGACTCGATTCGCGCCGTGGCAACAGGCACGCTCGCCGGCCTCCTGGCGGGCTTCCTGACCGACTCCGTCAACCTCGTCAACGCTCCGGCGCTCGCAGCAGAGCATGGAATCGCCGTGGCCGAGGCACATGGCATCGGCTCGCGCGACTACCCGAACATGATCTCGTGCCGCGTCGCCTGGGATGGCGGCGATAGAACGATGTCCGGGGTCGTGTTCGAGAACCGCGAGGGACGCATCGTGCAGGTCAGCCACTACCACCTGGACGCGGAGCCGAGAGGCGTGATCCTGCTGATGCTCAGCAAGGACATGCCGGGCGTGATCGGCGAGGTCGGCACGCTCCTTGGCAACCATCGCGTCAACATCGCCGAGTGGCGCCTGGGTCGGGACAAGGAAGGCGGCCAAGCGTTGTCGTTCATCAACCTTGACTCACCTCCTGGCGATCACGTCCTCGAGGAACTCGCGGACGTGCCCGCCGTGGTCAAGGCCATGGTGGTCGAGCTCTAGTCCGAGCTCACTCCGTGGCCGCGTCGGCAAGCCGGCGCGGCGACGGCATCGGGCGATTGTCGCGCTAGCGCGTCGCCTTGCGGAGTGCCCTGTGGAGCCGCTTCCAGGCGGGCGTGACGCCCTTCTTGGCTGAGCCGTTCCAGATCAGTACGACATTGCGCGCGTACTTCGTCTTCGCAGTCCAGAAGCGACCATCGCCCCGCAGGGAGACGTTTTGCTCCCAACGGATGCCTTTGCGATTCGGAGTAATCGGCTCAGCCGTATGGATGTCAGCAAGGAGCCTCCCCACCTCGGGATCGATACTCGCTCGCCGTGCGACATACAGCACGAAGTGTCCGTACTTTCCAATCCTCGACTGCGAGGCGACCCTGCCGAATCGGAGGGCGACAACACCGGCCCAGGAGGCGCGCGCGTCGCGCGTCAGTCGATCTCCCTTGGTGACACGTTTGAAGCCCTTGATCAGCTGCTTGGTCGTCACAACGCTGGCGCTCGTACTGGCTCCAGCCGCTGCGGCTTCGGGCGGATTGATCGCGCCGGCCGCAGGCTCGAACGCGAACAGAATCACCAGGATAAGGATGGTGCGCCGCATAGACGAACTATTGCCTGGGCAAGCGAAGAATTGGCTACGCGGGCTTGGAGATCCCTCCATCGAGGGACGCATCCGTCATGAGAAGTAAGCGTGACTCACGGGTTGCTGGCGTGACTTCCGGGGCGTCGCTTGGCTACGCTGTGAGCCCAGCATGGCGGACGAAATGGAAAGCCACGGCACGAGCGCTGACGCGGTGACGACTGAGTTTGACGCCGTGATCGTGGGCGCCGGTCTCTCGGGCGTCTACATGCTGCACCGGCTGCGCGAGCTCGGTCTGACGGCGCGGGTTCTCGAAGCCGGGACAGACGTCGGCGGTACCTGGTATTGGAACCGGTACCCAGGCGCACGCTGCGACACGGAGAGCATGTTCTACTCGTACTCGTGGCCCGAAGATCTGCGGGAGGAATGGACCTGGTCGTCTCGCTACCCGGAGCAGCATGAGATCCAGGGCTATATCAGCCACGTGACGGAGAGGTTCGATCTGCGCAGGGACATGCAGTTCGAGACCCGCGTCACCCGGGCGGCGTTCGACGAGACCGCAAAGCGGTGGACGATCGAGACCGACGGCCCGGACACCTTCTCGGCGCGGTTCTGCATCATGGCCACGGGCTGCATCACGAAACCAAATCTCCCAGACTGGGAGGGCGTCGACAGCTTCGAGGGCGAGACGTACCACACGGCGCGCTGGCCGAAGGACGACGTCGACTTCACGGGCAAGAGCGTTGCGGTCATCGGCACCGGCTCAACAGGCATCCAGGCCATTCCGATGATCGCCGCGCGGGCCGAAGAGCTCACGGTGTTCCAGCGGACACCGAACTTCAGCATTCCTGCCTGGAACGGACCGCTCGACCCTCGCCACGAGCGCAAAATCAAAGACAACTACGACAAGTACTGGGACATGGCTCGCTGGTCGTCGACGGGACTGATGTTCGAGATTCGCGAGCGCTCCTTGTTCGACGACTCAGAGGAAGAACGCGAGCGAGAGTTCGAGCGGCGCTGGGCGCAAGGCGGCTTCTCGTTCCTGTTCGCCTATAGCGACATCCTCACCGATCGCAAGGCCAACGAGGAAGTCGCAGAGTTCGTCCGCAACAAGATCCGTAGTCGCGTCGACGACCCCGAGGTGGCTGAGACCCTGTGCCCGAGGAGCCACCCGTTCGCTACCACGCGGCTATGCGTTGACACGGACTACTACGAGACGTACAACCGCGACAACGTCACGCTCATAGACCTGCGGGAAACGCCCATCGAGGCCGTCACGCCAAGCGGCCTGAGCACCACCGACGCGCAGTTCAACGTCGACGCGATCGTCTTCGCGACCGGCTTTGACAACATGACGGGGGCTCTGTTCAGCATCGACATCCGTGGACGAAGCGGCGAGGCGCTCAAGGAGAAGTGGGCTGCCGGCCCGCGCACCTACCTCGGAATCGGCACCGCAGGTTTCCCCAACCTGTTCACGATCACCGGCCCCGGTAGCCCCTCGGTGATCAGCAACATGATGACGTCAATCGAGCAGCACGTCGAATGGGTCGCCGACTGCTTGGAACATCTGACGAGCGAAGGCGTCGAGACTATCGAACCCCGAGTCGAGGCGGAAGACGACTGGGTCGAGCACGTGAACAAGGTCGCCAACGGGACGCTCTTTCCGGAAGCAGACTCCTGGTACACGGGTGCCAACATCCCCGGCAAGGCACGCATCTTCACGCCGTACGTAGGTGGCGTCGGGACGTACCGGAAGAAGTGCGACGAGGTAGCGGCGATGGGCTACGACGGCTTCGTCCTCGCCTAGCCGGTAGGCGCCGCCGCCACGGCAGCCCCCTGATGGCTGAACTCGAGCTCATCACCGTCGGTCGCGTCAGCGTCGATCTCTACCCGGAGCAGGCGAACGTTCCAATCGCCGGGGTCAAGACGTTCGCGAAGTCGGTGGGTGGAACGGCGACGAACGTCGCTGTCGCGGCTGCCCGCCTCGGGCGCCGGGCCGCCGTCATCACCCGTGTGGGCGACGACGCATTCGGTAGCTACGTCCGCGGGGCGCTCGAAGGACAGTTCGGCGTAGACACCCGCTTCGTCAGCGTCGACCCGGAGCTGCCGACACCGATCGTGTTCGCAGAGCTGGACCCGCCGGACAGCCCTCGCCTCATCTTCTACCGCTACCCGCGGGCGCCGGACATGAACCTGCGATCCGCTGATCTCGATCATGCGGCGACGAACGCCGCCCCGATCCTGTGGATCGCCGGGTCGCGGTTCAGCGAGGAGCCCAGCCGATCCACCGTGCTCTCGATGCTCGAGGCGCGAACACGCCGGCAGCACACGATCCTCGACCTCGACTACCGCCCGATGTTCTGGCCGAGCACCGCCGACGCGTCGCGGGAAATCGGCGCAGCCGTCGAGTACGCGTCGATAGCCGTCGGTAATCGCGAGGAGTGCGAGATCGCCGTCGGCAGCGCAGAACCGGACGAGGCGGCCGACCGTCTGATCGATCGTGGCGTTGCGGCCGCCATTGTCAAGCTCGGCGCCGATGGCGTTCTCGTCGCGCTCGCCGACGGCCGCCGAGAGCTCGTACCTCCCGTCTCGATCGAGGTCGTCTGCGGGCTTGGCGCCGGTGATGCCTTTGGCGGAGCTCTATGCCATGGCCTCCTGGAGGATTGGGATCTCGTTGAGGCCGTGCGGTTCGCCAACACGGCCGGCGCGATCGTCGCGTCGCGCCTGCTCTGCGCCGAGGCGATGCCGACGCTGGCCGAGGTGACCGAGCTACACGGACGCACAACCCCACGGGCTGACGACGCCGGCTGAGCCTGCTCGGGCGCAACGCTGGCCGCGGTACGCTCAGGTGGCCGTCTCGATAGAGATACAGCGACAAGGAAGGAGCTTTCCGTGGGCGAGCAGGTGAAATTCTTGCTGGACGAGGACGACATTCCAACCGCCTGGTACAACATCCAGGCCGATCTGCCGACCCCTCTTCCTCCCGTTATTCATCCGGGCACGGGCGAGCCAATCGGGCCGGACGACCTCGCACCGCTCTTTCCGATGGAGCTAATCGGGCAGGAGGTGAGCCAGGAGCGCTGGATCGATATCCCGGACGCCATCCGCGACGTGTATCGCTTGTGGCGACCGACGCCGCTCTTTCGCGCCCGCCGCCTCGAGGCCGCACTCGACACGCCGGCTCGCATCTTCTACAAGTACGAGGGTGTCTCACCTGCCGGCTCACACAAGCCGAACACAGCCGTAGCACAGGCCTACTACAACAAGGCCGAAGGCGTCCAAGGCCTCGCGACCGAGACCGGCGCCGGCCAGTGGGGCAGCGCACTCGCCATGGCGTGCTCGTTCTTCGACCTGCCCTGTGACGTCTACATGGTCCGCGTGTCGTACGACCAGAAGCCCTACCGGCGCAACCTGATCGAGTCGTTCGGTGCGCAGGTCTCACCGAGCCCGTCCGAGCGCACGCAGGCCGGAAGGAACGTGCTCGCCGACGACCCCGACTCGCCCGGCTCGCTTGGGATCGCAATCTCCGAGGCGGTCGAGACGGCAGCGACGAGCGGCGGCACCGTCAAGTACAGCCTCGGGTCAGTTCTCAACCACGTCCTCATGCATCAGACCGTGATCGGGCTCGAGGCGCAGAAGCAGTTCGAGCAGGCGGGAGCGTATCCCGACGTCGTGATCGGTTGTGCCGGCGGTGGCTCGAACTTCGCCGGTTTCGCGCTTCCCTTCGTGCGCGACAACATCGTCGATGGAAAGCAGACGCGCATCGTTGCGGTCGAGCCGAGCGCCTGCCCAACGCTTACGAAGGGCCAGTACGTCTACGACTTCGGCGACACGGCGATGACGACGCCCCTCATCAAGATGTACACGCTCGGGCACTCGTTCATTCCTGCTCCCGTGCACGCGGGCGGGCTCCGTTATCACGGCATGGCGCCTATCGTCTGCGCGCTCCTCGATCAGGGCCTGATCGAGGCCAGAGCCGTTCCGCAGAACCCGGTATTCGAAGCGGCGATGACATTTGCTCGCACCGAAGCGATCATGCCTGCGCCCGAGGCGTCCCACGCGATCCGAGCTGCGATCGACGAGGCGCTCGCCTGCAGAGAATCGGGAGAGCAGAAGACGATCGCGTTCAACCTCTGCGGGCATGGCCATTTCGACATGTCCGCCTACGACGCGTACCTGTCAGGCCAACTGCCCGACTTCGAGTACTCGCAGCAGGATGTCGACCGGGCGCTCGGCGAGCTTCCGAGCGTGGGCGCTTCAGCTTCGTAGGCTCCGGCCCGGCGCCGTCAGCGAGAACGAGCTGAGACACATCAGACGCCTGCTCATCTTGGTCGTCCTGTTCGTACTGGGCGCAGCGGCCTTGCGGAGGCGACGCTGACGAGGCTGCTGAGGGGACGAGCGCCGAGCCGGTGACCCCGAGCCAGGAATCGGTGGCTGCGCCGCCGGCCGCCCCAGCCGAGGACGCATTTCCTGATGTCGTTGCCGCGACGGCAAGCCGCGAGGGTGCAGACGACCTGCGCTTCGACGTGACCGTGAGCTCACCGTACGACAGCCCGGACCGCTACGCCGATGCTTGGCGCGTCAGGGGCCCCGACGGCAGCGTGTACGGCGTCCGCGAGCTCTTGCACGATCACGCGGGCGAGCAGCCGTTTACGCGATCTCTGGATGGTGTCGAGGTCCCCGAAGGAGTCGAAGTCGTAACGATCGAGGCGCGCGATCTCGCCAACGGCTGGGGCGGCGCCACGGTTGACGTCCGGGTACCCGAGCGCGCCGACTAGCACATGCTTTGCGAAAGCCCTTCCCCCGCGAGCGGGGAGACGCCGGCCCTCGATCCGATCACGTCGGGGAACCCACAGTGCTAATCGAGCGGCTAGCGGCAAGCGAGGCCGGGGACGACGTACTTCTGCTCTGGAATCGCTGCGAGGCGGATCTGCCGCCGGGTGACGATCCGATCGGTCTCAACGAGCTTCGGCAGCGCCACCTCCATCCCGGCAGTGACCTGCAGAGATCCGACTGGTTCGTCGCGCGCGACGACGCTGGCCGCGCTGCGGGTCTCGCAGGTGTCGAACGCTTCTTCGTCGGCGCCAATCGCCATCTTGCGGAGTGCGAGATATTCGTCGACCCCTCCCTGCGACGGCGTGGAATCGCACGCCGGTTGCTAGCTGCAGTCCTCGACCTCGCGGACGCCGACCAGCGCGCGTCGCTTGTTGGCTGGGCTCCGACCACGCAGGCGTGCGCCGGGTTCTGGACGACCATGGGCCTGAGGCAGCGCTACGTCGAGCGGGTGGTCCGCGCCGATCTCGATCAGACTGACGCGCTCCTGATGCGTCGTTGGATCGACGACGACGACGCCGATGCGAAGCGCTTCGAGCTCGTTTTCTGGCGCGGCGTCTGTCCCGAGCTGTACCGGACGCACTACGCCGACGCGGAGACGGGACTGAATGACGCACCAACAGGCGACCTTGACATCGAGGACTGGAAGTTCGACCCGACCTACATGCTGGAGAGAGACCGCGTGTGGCTTGACAGCGGCCACGAACCCTGGGTGCTGCTGGCCCTCGAGCCCTCGACGGATGCGGTCGCTGCTGTGACTGAGATCCTCGTCAACGAGCACAGGCCGACGCGCGCCGAGCAATGGACAACGGTCGTGCTGCCCTCCTATCGCGGCCTAGGCCTCGGCCGGCTGCTCAAGGCGACGATGTTCGAACGCCTCCGAGCGGACCGACGCGAGGTTCGCTACCTGGACTCGTGGAATGCCGACTCGAACGCGACGATCCTTGCGATCAACGAGCAGATGGGCTTCCTCCCGTTTCGCGAATTCGCAGCGTGGCAGGGCGAAGCGGCGAGCGTTCGGCGGCGCTTAGGCTCGACCGACCGAGCCTAGGGCCTGAATCGGAGTCTCGAGCGGGCCTTCCATGACGAGCCGGCTCCAGACATCGTTCAGAGCGGCGACAAGCTCGTCAACATGACGCTCGGTGTGCTTCGGGGTCGGGCAGAGGCGAAGCCGCTCGGTGCCCCGCGGAACCGTCGGGTAGTTGATCGGCTGGACGTAGACGCCATGCTCGAACATCAACGCGCGCGAGACCCGCTCGCACAGGACCGGGTCGCCAACGAGAATCGGAACGATGTGTGACTCGGAGCTCATGGCCGGAAGCCCTGCTTCGACAAGAAGGGTCGTCAGGCGCTCGGCGCGTTGTTGCAGGAGCTGCCGGTCGTCCGTCCCGTACCGGCGTACGTAGCGGACGCTTGCCGTCGCCGCGGCCGCCAGGGCGGGAGGCAGTGAGGTCGTGAAGATGAAGCCCCGCGCGGTCGAGCGCACAAAGTCGATCAGGGGCGACGAGGCCGCGATGTAGCCGCCCATCACCCCGAAGCCCTTCGCGAGACTGCCCTGGATCACATCGACCCGCGCGGCTTGTCCTTCCCTCTCGGCGATGCCCGCTCCCGTCTCGCCGTACATGCCGACGGCATGGACCTCGTCGAGGTACGTCAGCGCTCCGTAACGCTCCGCCAGATCGCAGATCGCCTCGACAGGGGCTACGTCGCCGTCCATCGAATAGATCGCCTCGAACACGATGATCTTGGGCCGCTCGGGCACGATCACGTTTAGCTGCCGCTCGAGATCCGCCATGTCGCTGTGGGAGAAGATGCGTTTCTCTGCTTGGCTCTGCTGGATGCCGGCGATGATCGACGCGTGGTTTCGCTCGTCCGAGAGCACCACGCACCCTGGCAAGCCCGACGCCAGGCTCGAGAGAGCGGCCTCGTTGGCCACATAGCCCGACGTGAAGACCAGCGCCGCGTCCTTGGCATGCAGACTCGCGAGCTCGCGCTCCAACTCCACGTGGTCGGTGCTCGTACCAGAGATATTGCGCGTGCCACCTGAGCCGGCGCCTGCAGAACGCACCGCCCGCTCCATTGCGTCGAGCACGACGGGATGCTCGCCCATGCCCAGGTAGTCGTTGCTACACCAGACAACGGTGTCTTGGGGCGCTCCAGATTCGTCGGTCCAGGGGCCCGGCATGCGGCTCGCATGTGGGAACTCCGCGTCGTGGCGATCGAGCTCGACGAATGTCCGATACCGACCCTCAGCCCTGAGCTCCGCGATAGCGGAGGCGAAAACCGCGTCGTAGTCCGTCACCTCTCCACACTCCTTCGCCAGACTCGCGGGCGACGCTCCAGCCGCCGGGCCGCACCTGACCTTCCCGACCCAAGCCCCAGGTCAGAGTAGCGAGCCCGCGCCTGTGAGGCGGATTGAAGACGCCCGTCGCGGGCTCGCTCGCGCACCCTGGCCGCACGGGGCCGCTAGGAGGCGTAGGCTGCCGACAAGAAGAGACGAGGAGGGTTTGATGAGCACTCCAACGACGACGGCGGTCGGGCATTTCGTCTGGCACGACCACGCCTCGGACGACCCGGATGTGGCCACGGCCTTCTACACACAGCTCCTCGGCTGGCAGCTTGAACTCTGGAAACCGGGCGAGATGGAGTATCCCATGATCAAGAACGGCGACACGCATCAGGGGGGCTTCGTCAAACCGCAGATGGAGATGCAGCCGCACTGGACCGGGTACGTCGTTGTCGAGGATGTCGACGCCACCGTGGGCCGCGCCGAAGCGATCGGTGGAACCGTCCATCTACCACCAACCGACATCCCAGAAGTCGGTCGATTCGCTGTCCTTGCCGACCCGCAAGGGGCGGCGTTCGCCGTGATCCAGCAGTTCGGCGACGGGCCCGGCCAGCCGGAGCGGCCTGCGCCGAAAGGAGCCTTCGCCTGGGACGAGCTGCTGACGACCGATGTCGAGGCCGCCAAGTCGTTCTACGGGCACTTGCTTGGCTGGAGTGCCGAAACCTGGCCAATCGGCGAGACGCCCTACAACCTCTTCAAGACCGACGGTCGAGACGCCGCCGGACTCATGGCGGTCCCACCCGGCGTTGACGCACGTCCACGCTGGATGACCTACATCGCCGTCGATGACATCGACCTGACCGTCGCGGGCGCCGAAGAACTTGGGGCAACCGTGTACATGGGCCCGGACGATATTCCGGAGGTTGGTCGGATCGCGGTACTTGCAGATCCGGCTGGAGCCGCGTTCGGACTGTTCGCGGGCAACGGAAGCTGACGCGGCCGGTCCCGGCCCCGGACGCCGACCCGCCCTCGCCCACTACCCCCTTGATGCGAGAGGCCCGCTCGCCGGCGGGCCTCCCATCAACGCGCATGGACAGAGCGCCTACGGGCCCCACCTGAACGATCCCGCAACCGCCGCCACCCCGACGGCTACCGCAACAAGCAGCGGGTACCTCTTCGACGCGAGAATCCTCCACATACGTCATTCCTCCTTTGTGACTTTGGTGGCGAGAAATGATCCCGGAGGCTCCGGACGACACGACTTCAGACTCGACGCAGATTTGACCCGAGGCAGAGAGCGCGCCATGATGCTGGATGTGTCTCGGCCCAGCGAACAGGAGACCGTCGGACAGCGGCTGCGTCGCCTGAGGCGTGAGCGGGGTCTCTCGCAGGACGATCTGAGCGGCGAGGGCGTGTCGACGAGCTACGTCTCGTACCTCGAGCGAGACAGGCGCGCGCCGTCGCACAAGGCCCTTCGAACCCTCGCGAACAAGCTCGGTGTCAGTGTTGAGTACCTCGAGACCGGCGCGACGACGAGCGCTCGTGACACAGCGATCCTGGACGCCGAGCTCGAGCTCCGCCTTGGCAGCGTCGCCACTGCTGTCCCAGCCTTCGAACGCACGCTCGAGCAGGCACGCGCGCTGGGCGACGCGGAGACGATGGGCCGAGCGGAGGCCGGGCTCATACTCGCAGCGACCGCACTCGGAGATCACGACGGGGCGGTCCAGCGTTTCGAAGCTATCCCGGCTACCGCCCGTCCGGCGGTCGCCGCGCGGCCCGATCTCTACGCAACGGCCGGCCGCTCGCTCGCATCTCTGGGACGGGCAACGGAGGCCGTGGCGCTCCTCCAGTCCTGCCTCGACGAGATCACCGGCATGGACATCGTCGATGACGCGCTCTACGTGCGATTCGCCGTCGACCTGAGCTACGCGTTCACCGATTGCGGGAACCTCGCGTCGGCGCACGAAGTACTCGCGAGTGCGATCCAACGCGCGGACGGGCTCGGAGACACGTATGCCCGTATCCGGCTCTACTGGTCGCTTGCACGCCTCAACAGCGTCGACGGCTCCCCAGAGCTGACCGTCGCGTACTGCAAGCGAGCGATTGCGCTACTCGAGGGAACCGAGGATCATTTCCACCTCGCATCGGCGCATGAGGCGCTGGCTTCCGCGCTGCTCGACCAGAACGACGCCAGCGGAGCCCTCCCGCACCTCGACACAGCAGAGCTGCTGTATCGGAACAGCGCCGCTCCCGGCTATCTCACGAGCCTCACTGTCGAGCGCGCCCGCTACGCGGCGCATGCCGGACGGGCCGACGAGGCGAAGCAGTTGGCGCTGAGCGCCCTCGACGAACTTGACAACGGCGCCGTCGACGCCGACGATGCCGGCACCTGTTGGCGGACGCTCGCGCAGGTGTACGCCGACCTCGGCGAGCAGGACCTTGCAGGTCACTGTTTCAGCCACGCAATCGAGTCGCTCGAGGCGGCGCCGGTCAAGTACCTCGCCGACACGCTCCATGCCTACGCGGAGTTCCTCAACGAGCAGGGCAGACATGCCGAGGCCTACGAGACGCTCAGGCGCGCGAGCGGCCTGACGCGCGGCGAGCCGGCGAATCGCGCAAGCGCGGCCGCCACGGAGCGTGAGTAGACGTCTAGAGCGGAGGCGCGCTGCCGGCGAGATACCCGGCGAGGTGGTCGCTGAGATCGCTCGCGTCATCGCCGACTCCGTGAATGAAGCTCGACTTGCGTCTCCGGAGGAAGGTCGTGCCGAGGAGGTACATGCCCGGTGCCGCGACGATCCCACCATCGTGCCGAACCTGACCCTTGTGGTCGAGCACAGGAACGTCTAACCATGAGTAGTCCGGTCGGAAGCCAGTCGCCCAGACGATCGTCTCGATCTCCCCGCTCGTCAGGTCGATGCCTAGCGGTGGCGCGTCTTCGACTGTGGTCGACGGGAAGCGCTCGGCGGCCGGCACGTCGGGATCGAGACCTGCGTCCGTCGCCCATTCGTCGATCCGATCGAGCAACCTGGTCTGCTTGAGATCCGCCAGCGCGCACACGTTCCGTAGCGAGCCCGAGAACTGAGCCATGCCGTCGCTTAGCCCCGCGAAGCGCCCGACCAGGTTAACGCCGATGCCGGTGAGCGCGTTCAGATCGAGCGTAATCCGTTCCGGCGAGCCCACGAGCTGCGGCGACGGCACTCTCCTCGCCCTCACGATGTCGTCGACCTCGTCGTAACGCTCATCCAGTACCCCGGCCCGGTCCATCCACCACTGGATGTCGTGGCCGCGGTACACGCGCGGCAACCGAACGTGCTCGCCCACGGCCACGGTGACCTGGCGGCCCGAGCGATGGATTTCGTCGGCGAGTTGAATACCGGTGGCCGACGCGCCGACCACGAGGACGCCGCCTTCGCTGAGTTGCGCGGGGGCGTGGTACCGCACCGTCGTGATCTGCTCTACCGAGGCGGGAACGGCGGCGGCGACCGCTGGAACATGAGCAGCGCTGAACCCTCCAGAGGCGACAACCACGGCCCGGCAGCCCCACGTTCCCTGGTCGGTCTCGATCACGTAGCCGTCGCCGTTCGCCCGTACCGCTTCAACCGTCGTGCCGGTTTCCACCGGCGCCGAGACGAAATTCGCGTAGCCCTCGATGAACTCGACGACCTCACGTACCGTCATGAAGTCGTCTGGCTCGTCGCCGGCGTAGCCAAAGCCGGGCAGGCGACTCTGCCAGTTGGGTGTGAGTAGGCGGAGCGAGTCCCAGCGCTCGGTCTTCCACGAGTGCGCAACCTCGCCGCGCTCGAGCACGACGTGGTCAATCGAGCGCTCGGCGAGACAGCGGCTCATCGCCAGGCCAGCGTGGCCAGCACCGATTACCACGGCCGTCACCGTGCGCATCGGACCCGCTCCCCTATTCGTGTTGGTGAAGGTTCGTCAGTTAACGGCGACGGTGACGTTCGTCGGGTTCGTCACACAGTCGTATACAGCGGAGCGCTTCTGGGACTGCGCCACGAGAGCCTCTTTCTCAGCGTCGGTCGCATCAGCATCGATCTCGTAGGTGACCTTGATGTCGCTGTAGCCGTTGCGAACGTCACCGTCAACGCCCAGGATGCCCTGAATGTCCATCGCGCCGTCGACCGTGGCAGAGACCGAATTCAGCTGAATACCGCGGTGCTGGGCGACGGCCGCGACGCCGGCAGTCAGGCAGCTACCCAGAGCGACCAACACGATCTCGGCGGGAGTCGCCCCAAGGTCCTCGGACGCAAAGACCTCTGGATGATCGGCGTCGAATGTGAACTGCTTGCGATGCTGCTGCTCTGCGCCGAGGCCGAAGAAGCCCTCCACGACGGAGTTGCTGTGAGTGCCCTTCACCCAGTTGCACGTCACACGCCAGTTGAACTGGCCCGCCTCGGGCGTCTCGGTCAGTGCTTCGCGAGCGCCGAGCAGGGCCTCGACATTCACGCCATTGTCTACTTCAGTCGCGGACATGTGTGCTCCTTCCGTCGCTCTGGCACGGCTTACCGGCGGGCAAGACCGCAGAAACTGTGCGGATGAGCTTAGCCCAACGAGGGAGTGCTCGCGAGCCGCAATCGTTGAGACCACCCGGAACGTTTCGAGCAGTGGGCGGATTGACTTGACAGTCGATCCTGCACCTGGTTGGTTATTGCAACTCGCATGCAGTTAGGTGACCCGCACAGACGCCTTCACCACACGACGCAGGCAAGGCGATCGCCGTGACGGTGGCCCGGGGCGGCCCAACAACCCACGTCGCTTCGATCGACGACGCGGTGCATGAGCTGCGGGCGAGAGGTCTCCGGGTGTCGGCTGCCCGCCGACTCGTGCTCGAGGCGCTGTTCGCAGCCGACAGCCCGCTCAGCGCCAAGCGCATCGCCGACGGTCTAGGGGGCACCATCCCACGCTCGGACGTCGCGTCGGTCTACCGCAACCTCGAGACATTCGAGGGTCTCGGGCTCGTACGTCACGTGCACCTCGGGCACGGACCCAGTCTGTACGCACTTGCCCAGACACACGGGCGCGAGTACCTCGTGTGCGAGTCCTGCGACAGCGTGCAGGCGTGCGAGCCCGCGCAGCTCGACGGCGTACGAGCCGCCGTGCACCTCGCATCAGGTTACGAAGCTCGCTTCGATCATTTCCCGATCGTTGGTCGCTGTGCGTCGTGCAGAGCGGCGGACGGCGAGTAGGCGACGTGTCACGGCTCCTCCCCCTCGCCGCCGCAGCCCTGTCCGTCGGCCTCGTAGCCTGCGGCGAACGCACGGAGCCGCCGGCAGCGGCCGGCGATGGTCGTCTCCTAGTCGTCGCAACGATCTCGCCGGTCACGAATCTCGTCGCGAATGTCGCGGGAGGCCTCGCCATCGTCCGCGGCGTGGTCCCGGAGGGTGTCAACGCGCATACCTTCGAGCCGGCCCCAAGCACGGTGAAGCTCCTGGCCGAGGCCGACGTGATCTTCCTGAACGGGCTGAGCCTCGATGAGCCGATGAAGCAACTTGCCGAGGCGAACCACAAGGCCGGTGCGCACCTGATCGAACTTGGTGAGGCGACGATCGCGGAACCGGACTATCTGTACGACGCATCGTCGCCGGAAGCCCGCGACAACCCTAACCCGCACCTGTGGACGAACCCACGCTACGCGAAGCGGTACGCAGAACTCGCGATGCTGACGCTGGCGGCGCAGGATCCACCCAACGCTCAGGCCTACCGGCGTAACTACGAGCGGCTTGCTGCACAGCTCGACGCTCTGGATCAGGCACTTGCGACGGCTTCCGCTTCCCTCCCGAAGGAAGCGCGCAAGCTCCTCACCTACCACGACTCGTTTCCCTACTTCGCCCGCGATCACGGGTGGCTGATCGTCGGCGCGATCCAGCCGGCCGACTTCTCGGAGCCGACACCGCGCGAGCTGGCGCGACTCATCGACCAGGTGAAGCAGGAAAGGGTTCGAGCAATCTTCGGGTCAGAGGTGTTCCCGAGCCCGGTGCTTGAACAGCTAGCCCGTGAGACGGGGGCCGACTACGTCGACGATTTGCGTGACGACGACCTTCCCGGCGAGCCGGGCGACGCCGAGCACTCGCTGCTCGCGCTGCTCCAGTTTGACTACGCCACGATCGTCGACGCGCTCGGGGGAGACGCGACCGCCCTGCGTGAGCTCGACACGACGAACCCGACCAGCGATGACGCCGAGTACGCGCGGTAGGTCGGAGGCTCGTCCAGACGAGCTCGTCACCCTGGAACGGGCGACCTGCACGTACGGGACGCAGCCGGCTCTCGTTGACATCAACCTCGTCGTGCACTCGCACGACTACATCGGAGTCGTTGGCCCCTCGGGGTCGGGCAAGACCACGCTGCTGCGCCTGCTGACGGGCGGTGTCGCGCCCAGCTCCGGGTCGGTGCGCCGCGCAAAAGACCTGACCATTGGCTACGTCCCGCAACTCGAGACCGTCGACTGGCATTTTCCCGTCACCGTCAACGAGGTCGTGTTGATGGCGAGCCCGACGCGTCGGATGGTGCCCTGGGCGAGCCGGCGCGAGCGCGCAGCTGCAGCCGAACTACTCGAGCGACTCGGGATCGGCGACCTCGGCGCACGACATATTCTCGAGCTTTCCGGCGGCCAACAGCAGCGCGTGTTCGTCGCTCGAGCGCTGATGCGCCGACCCCGGCTTCTGCTCCTGGATGAACCGGCCTCTGGCGTCGACGCACCGACGCGGCACGAGCTTCTCCACCTACTCCACGACCTGAACCTGAGCGGCATGGGCATCGTGCTCACGACGCACGACCTCAACGGCCTCGCAACGCACCTCCCACAACTGATCTGCCTCAACCGTGAGGTGATCGCCCGCGGAGCTCCGATCGATGTGCTCCGCCGTGACGTGCTCGAGCGAACCTATGGTGCGCCGCTCGACGTACTCGAGCACGCCGGGATGCTCCTCGTGGTCGACGCGCACGGGGCAACCGCTACTCAGCGTCGTGTCGAGACGGCGAGCCGCAACTGATGGATCTGCTCGAGCCGTTCCAGTTCTCGTTCTTCACGAACGGCCTGATCGTCGCCACGCTCGCGGGCGCGCTGTGCGGCCTGGTCGGCGTCTTCGTCGTGCTAAGAGGAATGAGCTACATCGGCCACGGCCTGTCTCACGCGATCTTCGGTGGCGCGGTCGCAAGCTACGTGCTCTCGATCAACTTCTACCTCGGCGCCGGCGTCTGGGGCCTTGTCTCGACACTGCTGATCGGCGGGGTCTCCCGGCGCCGCTCCATCGGTGCCGACGCTGCCATCGGCGTGATCACGACCGCGTCGTTTGCGGTGGGACTCGTCCTGATTAGTCGCTACGACTCGTTCACACGCAACTTCGAAGCGGCGCTCTTCGGCAACGTCCTCGGTGTCACGGCCACCGACATCTACGTCCTCACGCTGGTTGCGGTGGCTACCTGCGCGGCCATTTTCTTTCGCTACCGGGCGTTGCTCTTCACGACGTTCGACAGCGACGTCGCCGATGTCTTCGGGGTGAGCACCGCCCGTACGGACGCCCTGCTCTCACTCGCACTCGCAGCGACGGTGATCTCGACCATGCAGATCCTCGGCGTCACGCTGGTCGCCGCCGCTCTTGTCATCCCGACCGTGATCGCGCGGATGCTGTCGAACTCGTTCGGTCACATCGTGCTGCTGTCGGCGGCGATCGGAGCCGCATCGGGCTTCGTCGGCATGAACCTCAGCTACCACCTCGATGTGTCTTCGGGCGCGACCATCGTGCTCGTGTGCGCAGGCGTTTTCGCCCTCGTGTTCCTCGCGACCACCAGGGGTCGCCGCACGATGTCGGCACGCACGTCCTAACGCGTGGACGGCTTGCGGCGACGAGTCGGAGCGGTCGTTCCGTTGACCGGCCGCTACGCGGCCCAGGGCAAGCAGATGCGCACCGGGCTCGAGCTCTGGTCAGGGCATACGGGCCACGAGCTAGTCGTGGCAGACGACGAGAGCAGCCCGAGCCGCGCGACCGCACTGCACTCGCGGTTGCTCGAAGAGTCGTTGTTCGTCATCGGCCCTTACGGCAGCGATTCCACACGAGCTGTTGCACAGTCAGCGCCACTCGTGTGGAACCACGGCGCCGCCGCCGACGACGTCCAAAAGCTCCCCGGGGTCGTCTCGCTACCGACGCCGGCGAGCTGTTATCTCGTCGCCCTCGCCCGAGCCTGCGCCAGGTTGCATCCTGGCGTCCGTGCCGTCGTGGTCACTGCCTCGGGCCCCTTCGGCGAGTTCGCACGCTCAGGGCTGGAGACCGCACTTCCGTCGCTCGCGCTCGAAGTGGTCGCCAACGTCGGGTTCCGCGAAGCAAACGCAGCGATCGAACAGACCGAGCCGGCGGCGGTCCTGGCGTGCGGCTCACTTCAACGCGAGCTCGCGCTGGTCAGCGCGCTCGCTTCTCGCGCACGCGGCATTCTGTACGGCGGCGTCTCGCCGGGTCTCGCCGACTTCGCACGCCTTGCCGGCGTTGACCCGGAGGGCATGCTCGCACCGGTTCAATGGCACCCGGAGCTGGACGAGCCGGCAACGCTGGGACCGCAGAGCTCGGAAGTGGTCGCGAGCTCCGGCTCCGCGCTCGACTATGTCGCCGCCCAGGCCTTCGCGACAGCGCTTATCGCGGATCACTGCAGCGCGCTGGCGCCCGACGATCCGTTGTCGATCGCACGCACGCTCAGGACGGCGACCTTCTACGGTGCCTTCGGGCTCGACCCATCGACGGGCGTGCAGATGGGCCATCGGCTCTCGGTCGTCCGCTGGCGCGGCGGGCGCCAGGAGGTGCTCGCCGCGAGCATCGCCTGAGGACCGTCGCTACTCGAGCGGCGCCGCAACGGGTTGGCGCCGGGCACGGGAGAGCAGGATGCTGATGGCGATCACGACCCCGCCCAGGATCTGGAACAGGCCCAGGCCCTCGGACAGGATCACGACGGCGAGCAACGCTCCGATGAAGGGCTGCAGGTTCGCCCACAGCGTCCCATGGGAGGCACCGACCCGTTCGAGCGCAACGAACCACAGGTAGGTCGTCGTGATGAACATGAACACGATGTATGCGAAGGCGGCCCATGCCAGCGGGTCGAGACCAGCCCAGTCGAGCCGCGCGATCTGCGGGCTCGCGATCAAGAGGAGAGGGATCGCCCCGGCCAGGACGACAACGGCGCTCACGCGATAGGCGGAGTGCCGCTGCATCAGCCGGCCTGCGAACACGGAGAAGGCGGCGAAGCTCGCCGAGGCGGCGATTGCGAGCAACACGCCACCGAGATCTGCCGATAGCTGCCCACCGACGCCGAGTGCCACCAACGCGACACCTCCGAACGACACGCCCGTCGCGATCCAGTGACGGCGGGTCAGCTGCTCCCAGCCGAGCATCCGTGTGAGGACGGACGTGAAGATCGGCAACGTCCCGAAGATGAGGGCTACCGTGGCCGCGGTTGCGTACGAGATCGAGTAGGTGAAGGTGACCTGATTCAGCACGACACCGATGAGCGCCGCCGGTATGAGGTAGAGGATGTCCCGCCGCTCGATGCGGATGCTCCCCTCGCGTACGAGGACGACGACGACGAAGACCACGGCACCGATGAAGAAGCGAACCGCGGAGTACGCGAGTGGCTCAAAGCCGTGCGTGACGGCGTACCGCGTCGCGGTGTAGCTCCCGCTCCAGAGGAGCACGGTCACGATCAGGATCAGCTCGGATGACGCTCGAGAAAATCGCGACCCCACCCGCGCGGCCGCAGTTCGCGCAGCACGCGCTCCTGTTCTGATCTCGCTCCGCCCAGCCAAGGAGGCTGACCGTACCGGCCGGTGGCGGGCCGTGTCCGCCCACCGCAGCCGTGGCCCGAGACTCGGATCGCCGACGCCCACACCGACGCCGACGCCCACACCGACGCTCACGGTCGCTAGCCTCCCTGCGTGAGTTGGTTCGGGTTCGTCGTCGGGGTCGGCCTCGCTCTGTTCACCTGGGCGACCGTCGCCAGGACGCTCGTCTTCACTCGGGTTCGCGTGCCGATTCTCGAGCGCGGCGTGATTCTCGTGCTCCGGCGCCTCTATACGGCGGCAGCCCGCGTGATCCCGGGGTACGAGCGGAAGGACGACTTCCTCTCGACCATGGCTCCCGGAGCGTTGCTCGTCCAACTTGCAGTGTGGCTGGCGCTGTTCTTCGGCGCCGCAGCGCTGATGTTCTGGCCGTTCGTGGAGGGCGGCCTCGACGAGGGGACGAGGGCGAGCGGCTCGTCTCTCTTCACCCTCGGCATCTCCGGGCCAGCTGGCGACGGACCGACCGCGCTCATCTTCGTAACGGCGGCGACCGGGATCGTCGTGGTCGCCCTCTACATCGCGTACCTCCCCTCCCTCTACGCACAGTTCAACGCGCGCGAGGCCGCTGTCTCCCAGCTCGAAAGCCTGATCGGAGCCCCGCCCTGGGGCCCGGAGCTGCTCGCGAGCCACCAGGAGCACGGCCTGATCGACGGCCTTCCCGCGCTGTACGCGCGGTGGGACCAGCTCATAGCCGAAGTCAGCGTGGCGATCACGCACTATCCGCTGCTTGCGTGGTTCAGGGGCCCTCACCCGCGCACGTCGTGGTCGACGAGTCTGCTCGCCGTACTCGACTCGGCAGCGCTCTACGCCGCACTCGCGCCGGACGTAGCTCCCGTCGAATGCCGGACGGTGGTGCGCACCGGTGCGCACGCGCTCGACACCGTGTCGAGGACGATCGCGTTCGCGACCGATCGCGGACGAGGCGACGCAATGGCAACCGCCTTGACGTTCGAGGAGTTCCTATCCGAGTACGAACGCCTCCAGTCGCGCGGCTTCCCCGTGCTGGCTAGTCCCGAAGAGGCATGGGCGTCGTTCTGCGATCGTCGGAGCAGCTACGCACCGCAGGTGCTGATGCTTGCCGACGCCGTGCTCGCACCGTCGGCGCCGTGGGCCGACCACTCACAGAAGCTCTAGGTTGACCCGGGCGCGAGAGGCGCAGTTGCCGCACCCCGTTCCTTGGTGACGAGATCGGTTGCTAGCGACTGCCGACGAGCTCAACAAGCCAGTCCTGCAGCGGAGCAAGATCGCGAAAGTGCTCCGCGCAGAAGCCGGGAAACGACGGGGCGAGCGCCTCCTCGGCCACGGGGAGATCCAGGCCCGCGTGCAGCCCCTTGTGCATGAGCCACTGGGCGCGATCGTGCTCGGCGTCGAACCCTCGTGGCACTCGCTTCAACGCCTGCCCGCCGACGTCGTACGGTCCGGCCGACTCGACCGCCTCGATCGCCTTCACGAGCGCGACCCCGCGCCGATCGTCAATCACGTCCTCGCGATACTGCGCGAGCACGTCTTTGTCGAAAGCATGCATGCCGGCACCAAGAACGAGAGACGAAGACCTGAGCCGCAGGAAGTAGCCCGGGCATGCGCGGCTGGGCCCGGTCCCCTGCCAGAACCACATGTCGAGGTGAGTCTTGTACGGGCTCTTGTCCTTCGAGAACCGTGTGTCGCGATTGATCCGAAAGATCGAGCCGTTGATCTTGGGCTCCGCATGAACGGCGATGTCTGCGCGCGCGAACTCGGCACCGACTGCCTCGACGAACAGCTTGGCCGGGCGGAGAAGCTGCTCCTCCCACACGGTCCGGTGGTCATCGAACCACGAGCGGTGGTTGTTCTGCGCCAGGTCCGCGAGAAACCTGAGCCCGGCCGGCGGAAAACCCTCGAAGTGCGACATCTGTCGTTCGTCTCCCTTCTGTCGCCCGAGCGAAGTCTTGCACTAGGATCGCCCGATCGTGAAGGAACACAGCACCGACTACTACGAGAGCATCGAGCGGGAGCTCTAGACGGCTGTCATCGCCGACGTGCTCGACGGCCTCGGGCATCGCGATCAGCACAGAGAGACCGGGATCCTCTAGTCGCGCCCGCTCCCTGTGGAGAGTCGATCCTCGGCTCGCCCGGGGACAACATGCGCCCGCAGAACTCGCACGTCGGGTGGGTGAGCTCGATCTCGCGCACGGCGCACGAACGTACTAGATCTCGGCCCATTCGGCTACCGATAGCCCGTACCCTGAGACGCCCCTATCCGAAACGAGACACCGGAGGTCACGCGATGAGGAAGGTCGTCGTTCGATACAAGACGAAGCCGGAACACGCCGACGAGAATCAGCGCCTCGTCGAGAACGTCTTCGAGGAGCTCGCCAGCACCGACCCGGGCGGCGTCCGCTACGCCACGTTCCGGCTCGCGGACGAGGTCACCTTTGTCCACCTTGCGTCGATCGAGACTGACGACGGCAGCAATCCGCTTGGCGAGATAGCGGCCTTCAAGGAGTTTCAGAGCCAGCTCGGCGAGCGCTGCGACGAGCCGCCCGCTGCACAGGATGCGACGATCGTTGGCTCGTACCGCTTCCTCGCCGAGTAGGGCGGCGGCCGCAGAGATCGCCGGAGGCAGCGAGCCACGGTTACGGCGCGGGCGCCGGCGCTGACGCGACCGCGCGCAGGTACTCGAGAACGTTCGACGCGTTCTCGTCGGACGGGAATACGGGGTAGAAGACCTTGGTAATGCGCCCGTGCTCCGCGACGAGCGTGACGCGCTTGTAGAGAACCTGCTCGCGTACGGTGAACGTCGGCAGCCGAAGCGGCGCGTCTGTCAGGCGGCGGGCCCCGTCGTTGAGGAGCGGGAACGGGATGTGCATCCGTTCGACGAACTCCCGTTGCTGGTAGAGCGGCTGCGAGCTGAGGCCATACACCGTCGCTTCCAACGCCGATAGCTCGGCGTAGTGATCGCGGAACGCGCATGACTGTGGCGTGCACCCGCGGGCACCGGGGATCTGATCCCAGTCGTCGGGGATGTCAACACCAGGCCCGCCGGTCTGCGGATAGACGAACAGCACGAGCGAGCGCGACGGCACGTCAACGAGCGACCGGTGCCCGCCCGCGGTCGAACGAAACTCGAGCGCAGGAACATCCAGCGCTTGCAGATGATCGCAAGCGCCATCGTCGATCGGCTCGGGAAGATTGGCGGGAAGACGAGTGAGATCCACGACTCCGGCCACTCTAAGCTGAGCGCGGCGGTGACGGCAGCTGGGCGGCGGCTCGCGCCACACTGGACAGGAAGTCAGGGATGAGATCCAGATGAGACCGACGCCCGTCTCAGTTCTCGCCGCTCGCGTCTCGTCCCGGTTGGCTCAGCTCAGTCGACCGAACCGCGCGCGCCGCCAGACGTCGATCAGCCTGACTGGCGCGACGAACCAGAACGTCAGCGGCAGTCGGCTAAGGACCAGGCGCACCGCGGCCGCTCCATGGACGACCGAGCCGTCGCGGTCGCTGAGGGTGATCGCGTGGCCGTTCGCTGCGACCTTCTCTAGGCGCATCCGGCCGGTCCAATCCAGCCAGCGGACGGTGTGCTGGAGCAGGCGCGTACCGCGAGCGGCACCGGCGAGCGCGAGGGTACGGTCGCGTGCGCTGGGCGTGACCCAGATGACCGTTGCGGCGAGGGCCGCGTACGAGAACACCTGCACGGCGAAGATGGCCTCGATCGACACGTGGAACGCCACCTCGAGCCACAGCGCGGCGAGCCTCGTGGCCCGGAACGCGAGGCCGAGACCGATGGCGAGTTCGGTCAGAACGGCGACCTTCCCGAAGACAGCGTGGAACTCGCTCGTTGCGACGAAGTCCAGCAGCCAGTCCGGAACGCCAAGATCCTCGGCCTGTGTCCGTCCATCGGCGAAGCGGATCCGCAGAACCGTGCCGCCCCACCAATCGGGATCGATCAATTTCGAGAACCCCGACACGAGGAACACCGCCACGACCTCGAACCGCATGAGAAGCAGAGGCCAGAGCGGCCCTTCGGACGAAGCCGGCTTTCCTAAGTGGCGCCGTACCCAGGCATCGACTGACAGGCGACGACCCATCGGTAGGAGCGCCAGACCGAGCAACATGACGAGCAGAAACGCACGGTTGTGATGAAAGTGCGTTTGCGAGAGAAAGAGGTTGTAGGCGACGAAGCCGGCCGTGTAAGCGGCTGCCACTCTCGTGGCGGCGCCCAGGCTGAGCGCAATCGCAGATCCGACCGCGAGCCAGAGCAACACGACATATACGTCGCTTGACGCCTCCGGGTACCAGCTCACGTAGGGCTGATAGAAGCGGTCTGAGTAGACGACGCCGTCGACCGCCCGCTGAAGGAACGGCCACAGGTGCGCGATCACTATCGGCCCGGCGGCAATACGCAGGAGCTCGAGCGCCCTGAGATCGCCCCGGCCATCGAGGAACGTAGTGAGCGGCCGATCCCTCGGAGCCTTGATCATGCGGGTGATTGTTGAGGCAATCAGCGGCGGGCGTGCACGACGCTAACACGAACGCGCAGCCGAGACACCGTCGAGCCCGGGTCGACGGACTCGGGCCGAGCCCTACCCAGTCGTCACTTAGCACCTACGGTGCCTCAACCAACCGACACGGAGGAAGCATGGAGAGCTGGCGCAATCGGAAGACGCTGATCCTCAGTCGCAACGAGATGGTCGGACTCTTGAGCCCTGAGGAGTACAACGACTGCGTCGAGCAAGCCTTTCGCATGTTCGGCGAAGAGCGCGTCTACATGGAACCGAAGGGGCACATCGTGCTCGACGACTACCCGGGCGAGTGGGAGATCATGCCGTCGTACATCGAGGAGCCAGAGGCGGCCGCGTGCAAGTGGGTGTCGATCCGGTTCGACAACCGTGCCAAGCACGACCTGCCCACCGTGTTCTCGATCCTGATCTATACGCACCCCGAAACCGGGTTCCCGCTCGCGATCTGTGACGGGAGCCACCACACGAACATGCGAACCGGAGCCTCGGCAGCCGTTTCAGCCAAATGGCTCGCGCGAGCCGACTCGAAGATCCTTGCCGTGGTGGGCGCCGGCGACTCGGCCCGTGGGGCGCTGAAGTGCTGTCGCAACCTGTTCGATTGGGATGAGGTGCGGGTCTGGTCGCGTTCGGAGCAGACGATCGAGGCGTGCCTCGCCGACGTCCAGGCCGACTGCGCCGACCTCCCGATCCGCGCCGCGAGCGATGTGGAAGACGCCGTTCGCGGCGCCGACGTCGTCGTCACCGTGACCGCAGCGACGAGTTGGCTCGTCGACGACGAGTGGATCGAGCCTGGAACGCACCTCGCGTGCATCGGAGGCGGCCTCGCGGGCAGCCAGGAGCTCGACCCTCGCATCCTCAACCGGGCGCGCGTGTTCACGGACGACATTCGTCAGTGCGTCGACGATGGCGAGATCAACGTCGCTATCAGCCAAGGGCTCTACGCGGCCGAGAACGTCGCAGCTGACTTCGGCGCCGTCGTCGCCAAGAAGATCGAGGGACGGCAGACGGACGCGCAGGTCACCGTCTTCGACTCCACCGGTATCGCATTGCAGGACTCCGCAACGGTCCCGCTCGAGTACGAGCGCGCATTGAGTGCCGGTGTCGGGATCGAAAAGAAGATGATTTCGACGTAAGCATTGGCTACGCCAAGAACTGACCGGCCTGTTAGCGAACGAGCGGCGTTACGTGGACTCACCTGAACGCCACCGCAAGGCCCGATCTTCCAGTGCGGGCAAGAACGGCTCTTTCGCTCGCATGTAAGCCGCTCGGTCGCCGAGGTGCCGGCGGCCCAGCTCGACCTTGAGCGCTCCGTACCGGTCACGCTCATCGGGATCTGCGCGCAAATAATCACGAACTGCCAGGTGGCGTCTCTCCTCATGACCGCCCGCCTCACAGACGTGAACATGGAACTGTCTCGGACGCGTCAGAGGCTTGCCAAAGAAGTGGTGCTCGGGCAAGGCAGGATCAGGCACGAACAGGTACCCGAGTCTCTCGAGCGGCTCCACGTAGTCGCTCCACGCGCGTATGTCGCGCACCGAAACCTGGATGTCCACGATCGGCTTCGCAGGCAGGTCGGAAACAGCAGTAGAGCCAACGTGATCGATTCGGGCAGCCGCATCCAAGAGACCGGCTGCGATCGCGCTGGCCTCCCGCGCGAAGAGGTCCGCCCATCCGCCGTTGTGCTCTACAACTCTTACTGCAGGGTCGAACCCTTCATCGACGGGTGGGCGGGTCATTCGGCGCCATGATGCCATTGGCCGGCATCTGCCCTTCGACTACCGGCTGGTGGTCGCCGGACGCCGGAACTCTGGGTGGCGCGGCAGTCTCAAGGGTGGTATGCGTCGGCAGTTGGCCGCATTCGTGGTCGAAGCCATGTTGGTCCTGGGCGGCTGCGGTGCGGATGACTCCGATACGGCCGCTGAGTCGGCACAGCCGAGTGGAGAAGAACCGCCGGTCGAGGTGCCGTCCCCTGCTGAGATATCGCATGAGTCAGTGGCCCAGCGGGATGGGGCGGTTGGAGCAGGAGGGCGGCCGTGCCGAAGCAGAAGGGCCATTGCTGGTCAGACCAGCGCAGGCCGAACCCGTTGACGGACCCGCCTACATGGTCGAGGGCGTCCTGACCGCAGAGATCGAGAATGGGTGTGTCTGGCTTGACGGCTACCCGGTCGTCTGGCCAACCGGTACCACCGCGTCACGGCCAGCGTTCAGTGTGCGCTTCCCTGACGGGCAGCAGGCCAGCAACGGCGACCACCTCGAGGGTGGCGGCGGTTACTACCGGATCGACAGCATCCCGGAGACAAGCGCGCTCGTGGGACTCGACACCGAGAAGGCGCGCGTCTGCCTGATCGGCCCGACGGACGAGGTCGCTGTCTTCAACAACCATGCAGACATCACCGTCACAGCAGCCGGTGTGACCGGGGCCCCTAGCCGCGCCGCCCGCGCCCCGCAGTAGGCAGAGTTGCACTTGTAGTCTGAGTCCGTGCCTTCTCCCGACGGCGGCTTCACGCCCTTCGAGATCGATCTCGTGAGCGACAATGCCAGCCGCCCAACGGCGGCGATGCGGGAGTTCATGGCCAGCGCGGACGTCGGCGACGAGGAACGTGGCGAGGACCCGACCGTGTGCGAGCTCGAGCGGATCGTTGCCACACTCGCGGGGAAGGAAGCCGCCGTGTTCATGCCCTCGGGAACGATGTGCAACGTCGTTGCCTTCGATGTCTGGTGCGACGCGGGCGACACGCTGCTGCTGCATGAGGACACGCATCCCGTGTACTCGAAATACGCCGGACCGGACATCCACAAGCGGCTGGAGCTGCAGACGCTCGACGGCGAGCGTGGCGTGATGGGAGCAACGTCGATCGAAGATGCACTGCGCAGCGTCAGGGATCGAGGCGGCGCGGCACGGCTGTTGAGCGTAGAGAACACACACAACCGGACCGGTGGAAGCGTGTGGTCGCTCGCCGACATCGAAGCCGCGTGCGAAGCCGCAAGGGCCCACGGCCTGGAAACGCACCTCGATGGGGCTCGGCTGCTGAACGCGGTTGCCGCCAGCGGCGTCTCAACTGCGGACTACTGCGCACCCTTCGACTCCGCCTGGATCGACCTCTCCAAAGGCCTCGGCTGCCCGATGGGCGCGGTCATGGTCGGCGATGAGCGATTCGTCGCCAAGGCACGCGAGGCCAAGTACCTCTTCGGGGGCGTCACGCACAAAGCGGGAATGATGGCAGCCGCCGGCATCTACGCTCTACGCCACCATGTCGAGCGCCTCAGCGGGGATCACGCCCGCGCGACGGAGCTCGCGGGGGGTCTCGCGGAGTTGACGGGCGTCGCGATCGCCCAGGAGCGAATCGACACGAACCTCGTCTACTTTGACGTGGCCGCAACCGGCTTGAGCTCGCGTGACCTACTCGCCCGCCTCTCTGCCTCGAGCGTGCGAATGAAGCAGATCGACACAACGAAGGTGCGGGCCGTAACCCATCTCGACATCACGTCAGCACACGTACAAACGGCCGTTACGGCCGTCGAAGGGGCGCTGGCCGGTGCGTAGGCCTACGGCAGGGCGGCGCTCGTGTCCGCGACGCGGCGGCGTCGGAGGCTGATCGGCACATGAAGCTTGTGATCACAGGAGGAGCCGGGTTTCTCGGGCGTTCCGTAGCGGCCGCCGTTGCTGCTCGCGGATCGATCTCCGGGCCGGACGGCGAGCCCACGGCTGTCGACGAGATCGTTCTCTTCGACAACCAGGAGGCTGGGCAGAGCGCGAGCCCGCTGATCAGTAGCGTCGTCGGCGATATCACCGACGCCGACGCCGTCGGGTCGGTGATCGACCGTGACGACTGCGCTGTCTTCCATCTCGCCTCGGTCGTGAGCCACGGCGCCGAACAGGACTTTGATCTCGCACTGCGAGTGAACCTCGACGGCGGCCTCAATGTCTTCGAGGCGTGCCGGGCCCTCCGCTCCGAGCCGCGAGTCGTTCTCGCGTCGAGCTTCGCGGCCTATGGCGGGGGCTGGCCTCCGATCGAGGTCGACGACGCCACCAAGCTGACGCCGCAGTCGACCTACGGAACCACAAAGGCGATCCTCGAGCTCCTGATCAACGACTACTCCCGGAAGGGGTTTCTCGACGGCCGGACCGCGCGCCTTCCCACGGTGATCGTGCGCCCTGGCAAGCCGAACCTCGCAGCGTCCTCCTGGTGCAGCTCGGTGTTTCGAGAGCCGCTGGCCGGCAAACAGTGTGTGGTGCCGGTACCCCTCGAGACACGCACCATCGTTATCGGGGCTCGCACGGTGGTGGACGGTCTCATCCGCCTGCACGAGCTCGGCGCCTCCACGCTCGGCGCCGATCGCGCGGTGCTGTTCCCGGGCCTGTCCGTGACCGCTGCTGAGATGGTGGAGAGCATGAAGCGTGTCGGACGCGACCGCTCGCTTGGCGACGTTCGGGTCGAAGTCGACCCCCAGATCGAGGCGATCTTCAACTCGTGGCCGACGCGACTCGGGGCACGTCGCGCAGGCGAGCTCGGGATCCAGGGCGACATCGACCTCGACTCGATCGCTCTCGCCTACATCGAGGACGCAGAGGGCAGGCCGTGAGCCGGCTACCGTCCCGAGCCTACTGACCGATGCCCACGAGCGCGCCACCGCCAACGACGCACACGGCAGCCACCACGACTCGAGCAGTGACCGCCTCGGCTCGCCCTACCAGGAGGCTGGAGAAGATCACAACCCACAGGGCCTGTGTCGCGATCAGCGGCGCGACCACCGTCACCGGCCCACGATCGAGTGACTCGAGCACCGCGAGCGACGCGAAGCCGGCAATCACGCCCATCGGGAGGAACGGGAGGAAGACCTTCCACGTTCTCGCGAAGGCCCCCGTACCGCGACTCCCCACCAGCAGGTAGACGAACGCCATCGTGCTTGCGGCGACGAGCACGGCCGCGATCTCGAGCACGGGCTCCATGTCGGCGCCGCTCGTTACGGATCGCGCGACGTTGTCGCGAATCGCGACCAGCAACGCCACGACCAGCGCGAGTACGACACCGATCAGCTTGAAGTAGGCTGGCCGCGTCCGCTCTCGCACGAGCGCAATCCCACCGCCGACGATCAGCAGGGTCCCGACGACCAGCACGGGCCCGATGGTCTCGTGCAGGACTGCGACCGCGATCAAGACGGACAGGAGTGGCGCGGTGCCGACGAGGATGGCGGCCCGGGAAGGACCGGCGTCCCGAACGGCCTGAACGTAGAGCAGGCGCGCGGTCCCGGGGACGAACACGCCGATGGCGAGGAACGGCCAGAGTTCCTCGATTCGTACCTCCGCGCCCTTCACTCCGACGGCGATCGCCACGGCGACCGTGACGAGAAGCCCGACGAACGTGATCACGAAAGCGCTGGCCGTCACGTCAGGTGCGGCTCGAAGCCCGAGCCGCACCATCACCGTCAACGCCCCCAGCAGACCGCCCGCGAGCAGCGCGAAACCAACCGCATCCATCCGAATAACGCTACCCGCCAGCCCCCGAGTGGAGGAGCGAAACTACGTGACGAACTCGGTTCCTGCGTCCGGTACGGGCAGCTCGTCCGTTGTTTCCGCGAGATCGGTCACTGCCGGTGGGCCACTGAACGGATACGTGTCCGTGACAACGTAGAAGTACGAGCTCACCTGAGCCGAGTAGCGCAAGGCATACGCGCCGAGATTTCGAAAGCCGCGCGGCATCCGTCCTTGCACGAGAGCGGCGAACCAGCCGAAGAACGCGACGAAGAAGAGCGCCCCTCCCAACACGCCCGCGATCATGGCGGCTGGGAAGATGAGAATCAGGCGGAAGCCTGTGATCCAGCGATTCTGGCGTTCAGGCGGCGCGATCTCGAGGTCGATGTCGTACGGCTCTCCTGTGAACCCCGGGAACCGGTTCG
>JAUVPB010000211.1 GCA_030598925.1 Actinomycetes bacterium | reverse complement strand
GCTCGATTACGAGATCGACGGCGTAGTCCTCAAGGTAGACGCGTTCGAGGCACAGGAGCGGCTCGGCTCACTCCACGGACGCCCGCGTTGGGCGCGCGGGTACAAGTGGGCCCCGAGCACCGCCATCACCCGCCTGAAGGCCATTCACATCCGGGTCGGGCGCACGGGTGCGCTGAACCCGTTCGCTGAGCTCGATCCGGTCGAGGTAGGCGGCGTCACCGTGTCGAGCGCGACGCTTCACAACGAGGACGACATCAACCGCAAGGATCTCCGCGAGGGAGACCGCGTGATCGTGCAGCGCGCGGGAGACGTTATTCCGCAGGTGGTCGGGCCCGTCCTTCCCCATGCTCCGGGGAGCCACGAGTTCCGGATGCCGACCACGTGTCCCCTTTGTGGGACGGACGTCGTTCGGCTGGAGGACGAGGTCAAACACCGCTGCCCCAACCGGGTCTGCCCGTCACGTGGGCTGGAGACCTTGATCCATTGGGTCGGGCCGGCACTCGACATCGACGGGGTCGGCGAGCAGTTCATCCGCCGTCTTTGGGACGAAGGACTCGTGCGCTCGCTACCGGATCTCTACCGACTCACAGCGGAGGAGCTAGCCGAGCTCGATGGCTACGCGGATATCTCTGCGGCCAACGCCATCGCCGCGATCGCCGCGTCACGGGAGCAACCCATGCGGCGGACGCTCTTTGGGCTAAACATCCGGAACGTCGGCTGGGTTGTTGCGCAAAGCCTTGCTCAACACTTTCGCAGCATCGAGCAGCTCGCACGAGCGTCGACAGAGGAGATCCAGGAGGTCGAAGGCATCGGGCCGGATCGCGCCGACGCGATCGCCGAGTGGTTCGCCGACGAGGACAACCGCGTCCTGATCACAGAGCTACTCGAGCTCGGGTTGAACTTCGAAGAGAGCGGAGCGGCGGCGCAGGCCGGCTCCGACGGTCTCGCGCTCGCAGGCAACACGTACGTGCTGAGTGGGAGCCTCGAGTCTCGCACGCGCGACGAGGCGCGGGAGGAGCTCGAAGCTCTCGGCGCGAAGGTCACGAACTCCGTCTCGCGCAAGACCACGGCGCTCATCGCGGGGCCGGGAGCCGGCTCCAAACTCGCGAGAGCCGAGGAGCTCGGGGTCCAGGTTCTGGACGAGGACGGGCTCGGACGCCTGCTCGCGACGCCGCCCGGTGACCCGGCCTAGGCCGCGCCGGCGAGAATCGTCGCGAATCGATCCTGGGCCGGTCGAGCGCGCCAGTACGGCACCGCGTCGCCGTTCATGATGATCGAGAAGACGTAGCGTTCGCCGACGATGCCGCTGAGCGCCGACGCGAGGTTCGTCGTGCCGGTCTTCCCGCGTACCGTCCCTCGCGACGGCCGCTTTCGAAGTCTGTTCTCGAGCGTTCCGGTGCGGCCAGCTACGGCGAGCGAGGCACGAAAGGGACGCCAGACTGCTGGATTCTCGCGCGCCGCGCGAATGAGTTCGACCACGCTGCGGGGCGTGAGCCGATCGAGGCTCGATAGGCCGGAGCCGTCGGCGATGCGAACTCCTGTGAGAGACACACCGGCCTCGCGAAGCACCTTCGTGACGACCCTCGCCCCCGCGGCCGTGGAGCCTTGACCGCCGGCCTGGGCACCCAGCAGCTTCAAGAGCGTTTCCGCAACGAAATTGTCGCTCTCCGTATTCATGAACTTCACGAGTTCCTCGACCGACGGCGAGTTAACGAGCCCGAGAATCACGGCGCGTCTCTCGTTGACGCGGCCGACGCGGGCGCGACCTCGCACCTTGATCCCGAGGCTCTTCAGCTCAACCTTGAGCGCGCGCGCTGCGGCAGCCGCGGGCTCGTCGACGACGGAGCCTCGGAAGACTGCGCGATCGACGATCAGTGCCGAAAGGGGGGGCGACCAGAGTTTGTAGAAGGACGGTCGCCAGCCGGGCGCTGTGCGGCTTGCGTCGAAATATGACTCGTCTCCGATCACAGATCCGCTGACGGTGCGGATCCCGGTCCGCGCCAGCTGTCGCGCGAGCGCTCGCAGGTCATCTCGATGAAGGCTCGGGTCTCCAAAGCCCTTGAGCACGAGATGCCCCTTCCAGGCGGTGCCCTTCTGTGTGCCGCGGCCGAGCACGAGCGTTCGCACGCGGTAGTCGGCGCCGAGCACGGTGAGGGCCGCGAGCGCGACGGTGAGCTTCTCGGTTGAGGCCGGGACAAGCGAGCGGCGCGCGTTTCGAGAGAACACTACTTGCCCGCTCTCTGTATCGACAACGAACGAGCCGGTCCGAGCTGGATCGATCCCCTCGACCCGCAGCGCGGCAGCGAGTCGCTTGGCGAGCGGTCGCGCTGCGCTCGCTGTGGTAGCGCCAAGCGCAACGAGTGCAAGCGCGGTTGCCAGGAAGTAGGCAATGAGCCGAAGCGGGCTCGACATGTCAGACGATGTTCTGGCGCACGGCGAAAACCGCGGCCTCCACCCGGTTTCTGAGCTCGAGCTTGTTGAGGATGCGCGAGACGTGGTTCTTGACGGTCTTGGGACTGATGACGAGGTCGCGGGCGATTTCGGCGTTCTGTTTTCCGGTGGCGACGAGTCTCAGCACGTCGAGTTCTCGTTCCGAGAGGCCGTGAGGGCCGGTCGGCGGTCCGGTTGTGACGCCCGAGCCGACAGCGTGGGCCACGAGAGCGCGCACGGCGGACCGGCGGGACACGACAACGAACTGCGCATCGACAGTCTCGGCCTGGGCGAGCAGGTCGTCGGCAGTCGCCTGAGTCACGTCGAGACCGGCATCCTGCAAGCGTGTCCGAACCGTCGGGGTCACGTCTGCGGCGACGGCTCGAGGTCGGGATTGGCTCATTTGAATGTGATCGTCACGGTGCGACGTCCCCAGGCACGTGCTTCGGCGAGCGTAGGCAGCCACACGTCGATGATGGCGCCCTTCACGCCCGAGCCCGTGTCGGCCGCCACACCATCGCCGTAGCCCGGGACGGACATCTTCGTACCGAGTGGGATCACGTTTGGGTCGACCGCGATGATGCCCGGCTGTGTTTGGACGCCGACCGCGGTCGTTCCTGTGAGAGAGTAGGCGGTCGCCAGGACGGTCATCTGACTGCCCGGTCTGGGCCCGCCGCCGCCGGGGTCTACGCTGGGCGGAGGGCTCGGTGGCGAGGGAGGAGCGGGGGGTGGGCTCGGTGGTGACGGCGACGGCGGTGGAGCGGGCGGCGAGCTGCCGGATCCTTCCGGCGGCGAAGCAGCAGCGGTTGATCCCTCGTCGGCTGTCGGAGCAGGAGCGGAGCCGGCTGTTGCCTGCGCCTGGATCTCCGCGGCGCGAGCCTCGAGCGTTATGGCGCGCGCTCGCAGATCGCGGATGTCCCGCCGGCTGAGGTCTAGCTCCTCGCGCAGGGACTGGAGGAAGGCCCGACGCTCAGCCCGGCTGCGCTCGAGGCCCTGCCGCGCCGCTTCGGCGTCGGCCACCAGGTCGTCGACGCGACTCTGTCGACGGCGCAAGTCATCACGGAGCTCAATCGCGTTCCGCCGGGCCTCAGAGACCTGGGTGAGGATCTCGTCGTCGCGACTGACGGTTCGCCGGAGTGCACCGATGCCGTCAATGGCATCCTGCACGGAACGCGCTCCGAGAATGACCTCCAGCGAGTCGATCTCGCCAGCCATGTAGAGCGCCCGAACCCTTTCGGCCAGACTTTCCTCCGCGGTCGTCAGAGCGGCTCGGGCGATCTGCGTCTGCTCGCGCGCCGCGTTCGTCGCATCCTCCACACGTTCGGCCTGAGCTGCCAGGGTGTCAACGCGACCGGTGGCGCGAGCGAGCTCGCTGTCGAGCGCGAACAGCTCGAGGACGCTCGCCTCCTCACGTGCTTCGAGTGTGTCGAGACCACTCTCGAGTTGACCCGCTCGGTCGCGGAGGTCGTCCGCCTCGCCAGCGTGGACGACCACATCCCCAACAACGAGGGAGGCCGCCACCACGCCTAGTACGAGGATGCGGCGGGGAACGCGACGCATCGGTCTTCGCTTGTGCACGAGCCAGCCGAGGTTAACAGAGCCCTGCCAGCGGCCAAGCCGCTGCTCGTGGCAAATGTCACTTATCTCCGGTTCCACGACGGTTGCTCGTTGCATCGACGCCGCGGACCTTGTTAGCATGGCCGTGTTCCCCGACCCTGGCGAAGCGTGCCAGGGACAACATGAAGCGCTATCTAGCCATCACCGGGCTTCTCGGTCTCGCCTTGGCGGGCTTCGTCGCCATGGCTACGCTCGCGACATCTGCGCCTGCAGAAATCGAGGACAAGCGCGCGGAAGCGGAACAAGTTCTCGCTCAGATCCAAGAGCTCGACGGGCGGCTCGGCCTCGCGATCGAGAACCACAACGGTGCCGCGCTCAAGCTTGCGGACATCGACGAACGACTCGACGCCACGGGTGAGCGACTTGATATTGCCCGGAAGAGCGGCCGCGTCGCGCAGCAACGATTGGCAGAGCGGATACGCGCCCTCTACATGAGCGACGGGGCGACATCGCTCGAGGTAATGCTCGGTGCGTCGAGCGTCGAGGAGCTGATGGACCGTCTCTCGACCGTACGCCGTGTCTCGGACCAGGACACGGATCTCGTAGAGATGGCGCGTGCCGCGCGCCAGGAGACGAGGCAGCGCGAGCAGAAGCTTGACGGTGCCCACGATAACCAGGAGCTCGTGGTGTCGCAGCGCGACCAGAGACGGAGCGAGATCGAGGCCATGCTGGAGCAGCGAGAGCAGCTTGCAGCGTCGATCGAGGGCGAGCTCGCCGACCTCGTCGCGGCTGAGGCAGTGCGGCAGGAGCAGCTGAAACAAGAGGCTGAGCGGCGGCTTGCTGTCCAGCGCGAGGAAGAAGCGCAGCGAGCTGAACGGCAAGCAGCGCAGCCCGTCCAGACCGATGGGTCGTCCTC
>JAUVPB010000224.1 GCA_030598925.1 Actinomycetes bacterium | reverse complement strand
GGCACGAGCGTCGGCGGCCTCGAGCCGAACAGGGCCGGCTTCGGGCCGTTGCTCGCCGACACCACCCGCGTGGCATACGACTCGGTCGACGACCTCGAGCGGACACTCGGCGAGGTCGGGCCCGAGCGAGTCGCAGCGTTCGTGTTCGAGCCCGTCATGGGCGCCGGAGGCGTGTTGACGCCCCCGGAGGGCTACGTCGAGGGCATCGCCGAGCTCTGTCAGTCGCTCGGAGTGCTGGTGATCGTGGACTCCGTGATCTGCGGCTTCGGGCGACTGGGCACCTGGTTCGGCATCGAGCGATTCGGCGTCGAGCCAGACATGATCACGTTCGCCAAGGGCGTCACTAGCGGCTATCTCCCGATCGGTGGGGTTGCCGTGTCGGGTCGTGTGGCCGAACCGTTCTGGTCCGAGCCGGGCCGGATGGCAGTCCGTCATGGCCCGACGTATGCCGGGCATGCGTCGTGCTGTGTCGCTGGTCTCGTCAACATCGACATCATGGAGCGCGAGGGCCTCGTAACACGCGGCCAGGAGCACGAGGCCACGCTCCTGGAGAGCGTGCAGCCCCTGGCTGACCACGAGCTGGTCGGCGAGGTTCGCGGCGGCGTCGGACTACTCGCGGCGGTCGATCTCGACGAGCGTGTTCTCGAGCGCGTTCCCGGGGCCGCCAACCAGCTGGGCGCGCATGTTCGCGAGGCCGGAGTGATCACGCGCCCCTTCCTCCGCGGCGTTCCGATATCGCCTCCGCTGACGATCTCGCCGGACGAGATCGGGCAGGTTGCCGAGGCGCTCAAGAACGGCCTCGATTCGTTCGCAATGACCGAGGCTGTCCAGGGAGCGCTCGCCGCCGCCTAGGCTGCTCGCAGAGGCCGATCACGTCAGCCCGACGGCACTCATCGGCGGTACTCGCCATCGTGGCGGCGGTGTGCGTGATCGGCCTGGCGAGCATCGCGCCCAGCTCCGCGACGATCACCGAACCTGAGCCAGCACCGTCGGGCGGAAGCGCGCGGGGCGCTCCTGCGCTGCCAGCGGCGGGCATCGTCCGCTTCGGATCGGAGCTCGGCGGAGTGCGGATCGGCATGTCTCCGGCCCAGGTCGAGTCGGTGTGGGGCGCGACGTACGGGCTCTGCCGAGACTGCTCGAACGAGACCAGGTACTACACGTACGAGCCGTTCGCACCCGAAGGCGGCGGCGTCGAGTTCGTCGACGACCGCGTCGCCGCCGCCTTCACACTGTGGCAACCTCGAGGGTGGCGGTCTGCCGGCGGCCTGAAGCTCGGAACTCCCCGAGACGAGATTCCCGCGGTGTACCTCGATGTGGCGCCAGTCGAGTGCGCCGGCTACGAAGCCTTCGTCCACGTACGCCGCGACGCTAGAACCGTGCTCTACCTGTACGACGACGTGCTGTGGGCCTACGGGCTCATGAGCCGAGCGCACCCGGTGTGTCGCTGACCGGAGTCTCATTCCCCAGGTCCTCGACGCGCGCGAGCTTGATGACGATCGGAATTGCTGCGACGACCGGCAACCCAACGATCAGCCACATCGCCGCGTAGCCGCTGGTCGATTCCAGAAACGTACCCGCGACGTCAATCGTCGCACCCACGATCGGCGGACCTATCAACAGCCCCAGGCCCTTCGTCATGATGGCGAGGCCCGACACAGCGCCCTCATCTCCTCTTGGCATCAGCTTGAACAACAGACCCCAGGAGAGCGTCATCACCGTCCCGCCGGCGATCGCGACGATGAAGATCAGCACGAAGTACCAGTTGTGCCACTGCTGCGCGAGGGTCGCGCCGAGTAGCCCAAGGCCATAGACGACCGAGGCTCCTACGATCACCCAGCCGAGCCCGAACTGATCACCGAGCCTCCCCGCGAGGATGGCAGAGAGCAAGTATCCGACACCCACCGTCCCGAGCACGACCGAAGAGAGCCAGAGCGGCTGACCGAGACCGACGGTGATGTAGAGAACGACGAACGTCCGCATGCCAGCGAACGTCGCCTCCCAAGCCGTGTTTGCGATGAGAAACCACCGAATGTTCGGATTGTTTCGCACGATCCGAAACGGCGCGGCCAGATGCGATCGCTTGCCTTGGGACTGCTCGGCCGGAAGCTCGGGCTCGCGAACGAGCCAGATCACAACGCTGCACGAGAGCAGCGTGATGACCGCGGCCACGACGAATGGAAACGGCTCCCAGACACCGAGCAACACGCCGCCGAGAACGAGCGCTCCACCGAGCGCGATGCCGCGCATCACATGCTGGGCGCCCTGTGATCGGCCGTACGATTCCGGGCGAATCAGATCCGGATACAGCCCGCGGTAAGGAGGCTCGTAGATGTAGTAGGCGAAGCAGAACGCGAAGAAGATGAACGCCGCAGCCCACAGGCTCGGCATGAACGCAAGTAGGGCGAGCGTGAACGCCAACGGAATGACGGCGAACGCCATATAGGGACGGCGGCGTCCGAGCGGTGTACGGGTCGCGTCTGAGAGCGGGCCAACGATCAAAGGAAGGGTCAGGGCAAACAGCCCTTCCGCACCTAGAACGAAGCCGATCAGCGTGTCGGAATCGGTGAACCGCTGCAGCAACGGCGGCAGGTACGCCGCGACCGTAGTGACCGACCAAGCGAGTCCGAGAGCACCCAGCCCTAGCGTCCAGATGAGCGGCCCTTCGGCGCCCTCGGGGAGTCGCCCCGTGGCGAGGACGTGCCGCAGCGTCGATGGGACCTTGCCGGGCGTCCGCACCGTCGCAGCCTAGCGGGATGGATTCACGTCAACGGCTAAACCGGACGCGACCTACTGGCTCGCAGCTGACCCACCGGCGAGCAGCGTAGTCAGCTCGTCGAGGCTCCTTACTGACGGCGCCGCCCCGTTGTACGTTCCGAGCCGGTCGAGCAGCACCGCGGGCATTCCGAGTGCCTCAGCACCCGCGATATCGTCTGCCGGTGAGTCACCGACCATAAGCGCCTGATGGGGCTCGACATCGAGTAGCGTGAGCGTGCTTCGGAAGATCGCCGGGTGGGGCTTCATCTTCCCGTGCAGACGAGATGTGATGACCGCGTCCACGTCGATCCGGTGATGCGTGACGAACTCGTCGAGATCGCGGCTCGTATTGGAGATGAGCGCCAGTAGAAAGCCCGCGCCGCGAACGGCTCGAAGGGTGCGGAGGGCGTCGTCGTAGAGCTCGAAGTTCTCGTGCACCTCCCAGCCGAGCACGATCGACTCAGCAACGTTGGCAACGGCAGAGCCTCTGCCGCCCATGCCTCGAACGATGTCCTCTGTGAAGCGCTGCCAGACCTCCTGGTCGTGGTCGAGTTCCGGGTGCAGCCTGATGTCTTCGATCGCCGCTTCTCTGGCCGCCTCGTAGCGCGCCGGGTCGAGCGAGATCCCGTGCACAAGGCCAGCTTCGTGATAGCCGAGAGGCCCGAGCTGTGGGCCGGGTTGGCAGAGCGTGAAGTCGACGTCGAAGAGCACCGCGCGCAGCGTGGGCGCACGGAACTCGGTCACGCGTCGGTCGGCCACACGTACGTGGCCGGCTGGCGGTTCGCGAGCGACGGTAGGCTCGCGCGGATCGAGCTCATGCGAGCTTTGTCGATGTCGGCGACGATCACGCAGTCCTCATCGGGTGCGACAGCGAGCACGACGCCCCAGGGATCAGCGATCAGGGAACGGCCGTAGCTGGACTTGCCGGCCTCGTGCTTGCCCCACTGGTTCGCCGCAGCGACGTAGAGCTGGTTCTCGACCGCGCGCGCGCGCAGCAGCAGCTCCCAGTGGTCCTTCCCGGTGAAGAGGGTGAACGCGGATGGCACCGTAATGAGCTCGGCGCCCCTCAGCGTCTCGATCCGATACAGCTCGGGGAAGCGTAGGTCGTAGCAGATGGTGAGGCCGAGCGTCCAACCCGAAACGTCGCAGACAACCGGTCCGTCGCCTGGCTCCTCTGCGTCTGACTCGCGGTAGCTCTGGCCGCCGACGACGACGTCGAACATGTGGATCTTCCGGTACACCTCGACCAGGCGGCCGGCGGGATCGTAGACGGGACACGTGTTCGAGAGTTTGTCGCGGCCCTCGCGCAGTTCGGTCACCGATCCGCCGACAAGCGAGAAGCCGTACTGCTTGGCCCAACCGGACATCGCGGCAAAGCTCTGCCCCATGTCGAGCGGCTCCGCGGCGGCGCGGAACACCTCAGGCGACCCGAGCGCGTTCCACTTCTCCGGTAGCACGACGATCTCGGCGCCCAGCGAGGCCGCGCGGCTCACGAGGCGTTCCATCTTCTCGAGGTTCGCCGCTTTCTCCTCGCCCGCATTCATCTGGACACAGGCAACGCGCGTCAGATCAGACATGGCTCGGAGAATAGCCCGCCATCGTGGTGGACACATGGCGAGACGGCCCCGAGCGGGGCCGTCTTGGCATCGGGGTGCCCGGATTTGAACCGGGGACCTCGCCGACCCGAACGGCGCGCGCTACCAGGCTGCGCCACACCCCGAGAACAG
>JAUVPB010000337.1 GCA_030598925.1 Actinomycetes bacterium | reverse complement strand
GTCGGCGCGGCGCCCGGGCATCGACGCATTCTCGCACGGTGACCAACCACGGCATGATCTCGTGGTGTGCACGCCATCTGGAGCAGGGTCCGGCAACGCGTCGGACACGTCGGACGCATCGACCAGACGCTCGAAACGGTTCACGCTCGCGGCGACCGCGCTCGGGTCGTCGCTCGCGTTCATCGACACGACGGTCGTGATCGTTGCCCTCCCGACGATCGAGCGCGACCTCGATCTCGGACTCACGGGACAGCAGTGGGTCGTGCTCTCGTACTCGGTGGCGCTCGCCGCGCTGTATCTCGTCGCTGGAGCGGCCGGAGACCGGTTCGGGCGGCGGCGCATGTTCGCCTGGGGCATCGTCGGGTTCGCGGCGGCCTCGGCCCTCGCTGCCGCGGCGCCCGACGAGCCCGTACTCGTCGCGGCACGGGCGCTCCAGGGCGTAGCCGGCGCGTTCCTGACCACCAACAGTCTCGCGCTACTTCGAGCCGTCTACGGGCGGGACGCCGGCCGGGCGATTGGCCTCTGGACGGCGTTCACAGGAGCTGCGATCGTGCTCGGCCCGCCCCTGGGAGGGGCGCTCGTCGAGTGGGTTTCGTGGCGCTGGATCTTCATCATCAACCTGCCGCTCGCCGCGATCACGCTCGCACTGCTGGCAACGTGCCCGGCGCCGAGAGCCACGAGCCGCGAGCACGACCAGTTCGATCTGCGTGGCGCTGTTCTCGTCGCCGTAGGCATCGGGCTCCTGACGTTCGGCCTGGTGCAGGGCCAGGAGGCGGGCTACACGAGCGTTGTCTGGGCATTCGTGCTGGGCCTAGCCGCTCTCGTTGCCTTTCCATTCGCCGAGCGACGCGTGCGCAAGCCGATGCTTCCACGCGTGCTCTTCTCACGTCCATCGTTCGTCGCGGCGAATCTCGAGACGTTCTTCGTCTACGGCGCACTCGGCGGCTTCGGGTTCTTCTTCTTCATCTTCCTGCAGTTCATCGGCTTCAGCGCGTTCGAAGCCGGTTTGACGAACCTGCCCGTCAGCGTCGTGATCATCGTGTTGTCGCCCTGGCTGGGGCGACGCGCCGACACCCACGGTCCGCGAACGCTCCTAACGGTTGGGCCGCTGATGATGGCGGCCGGAATGGCGCTGATGCTCGGTGTCAGCGACCGCGCCGACTTCTGGCCGCTCGTGGTACCAGGGCTATTCCTCTTCGCGCTTGGACTCGCGCAGGTCGTCGCCCCGATCACCTCGACTGCGCTGTCGAGCGCACCGTCCGATCTCTCGGGCATCGCCGCCGGCGTCAACCAGACCGTGTCGCGAGTCGGCAACCTCGTGGCTGTCGCCGTCGGTGGTCTCGCTGTGACGCTCGTGTTCGAGCGAGTCACGGGCGACGCCTCAGCCGTGCCGTTCCAGCTCGGTGAGACCGCCGACTCGCTGCGCGACGGCTCGATCGCCGCCTTCCGAGCCGCGATCGGGATCTGCATCGCCCTCGCCCTCGCAGGCGCGGCTGTGGCGGCGCTGATGCTGCCACGCCGAGACGGGCGGGCAGAGGCGAGCGACGAGTAGCCTGCGCCCGAGTCGAGCAGACACTTCGAGGAGGAAGGCACGATGGAGATCGCAGAATGAAGGTGCTCGTCTCAGGGGCTTCCGGGCTGATCGGACGTGCACTTCGAGCGTCGCTCGACGAGGACGGGCACCGCACCGTTGCGCTCACCCGTCGACCCGGGAGCGACGACGACGTCCCCTGGGATCCAACGACCGGCGAACTGGACGCGACGCGGCTCGAGGGATTCGACGCGATCGTGCACCTCGCCGGCGAGCCGATCGGCGGGCGCTGGACAGAGCGCAAGAAGTCGGAGATTCGTGCCAGCCGCGTTCGCGGCACGCGACTGCT
>JAUVPB010000305.1 GCA_030598925.1 Actinomycetes bacterium | reverse complement strand
GGCCACTTCGCAGACCAGGCCGCACGACGAGAGATCGCTGAACTGGACGGCGCATTCAGCGTCTAGCCGGAAGTCTTGTACCCACATCCGTACCCGCAACAACGCACAGGGTCCCAGAACAGACGCTCTACAAGAGCAAGAAACGAATGCTTTGCAGGTCTTTCGTGATGGGCCCGGCTGGATTCGAACCAGCGACCGACGGATTATGAGTCCGCTGCTCTAACCCCTGAGCTACGGGCCCGCAGCGAGCCTAGCCAACGCCCCGCGGCGGCGCCCTCCGATCCTTTGGTTGGCGCTCCCGTGTCTGTACTCGATACGCTCGACGTGACAAATGGGCGCAAATCGCGCAGAATGTCCAAGCCGACACTCTGAGACACCGGTCGACAGCAGGAGGTTCGAGCCGCGGTGAAGGTTTATCAAGCCGAGAGAAGCGTTCGTACGCGGGGCGGACTCGAGGTCCGCGACATCACCGAAGAGGTACGCGAGTTCGTCGCGGAGAGCGGCGTTCAGGACGGCATCGCGTGCGTCTACTCGCCGCACACCACCTGCTGTGTGCGCGTCAACGAGTTCGAAACTGGGTTCCTCGAAGACTTCGCTCGGCTGATGAGACGGCTGGTTCCTTCTGACAAGTACTACGCGCACGACGACTGGGACCTTCGCACCGAGAACATCTGTCCCGAGGACGTGGAGTTCGGCAACGGCCACGCACACTGCATCGGCATGTTGATGGGACCGGCGAGCGAGTCGATTCCCGTGCGTGAGGGCGAGCTATGCCTTGGTACGTGGCAGCGCGTGCTGTTCATCGAGCTCGACCGTTCGCGCGATCGGCGCTGGCTCGTGCAGGTCGTCGGCAGCTAGCCTGACCGGCACACGCGGTTTCATCGCGGCGCGCCGCGAATCTTTACATGCGTCCCGCAGAACGCTTACGCGCGTCCCACGTGGCATTCACGGGCGTCGCGCTCAATCTGACTATCAGCCGCGTGGCGTCGGTGAACGGACCAACAGACCCAGGCGGCTCCTCCAACTCGCGGGGCCGCTCGCCGCAACCGCGGGTGGCCCCGCCCCTCCCTCCGTCGACTAGTCGGCGTACGCGTCGTGGCGTGAGAGCCAGGCCATGGACCACGGCAGATCGTCTTCGTCGCGACCGTTCGGCGTCAGATCGAGAAAGTGATAGGCACCGTTCAGCATGTCGAGCCCTCTCGCGAACGTCTGATACGTGAGGAAGACCCGACCCTCGGCGTCGTGGCGGAAGACGCTGACACCTGGCGCCTCCTCCCCGCCGAAGCGTTGCGTCGCGAAGTTGTAGTTCAACTCGGCCTCGGGTACCTCGTCTGAGAGAAAGCTCACGCCCATGTCGACGTTGAAGTCGCTGTCGTGGGATGAGAGCCAGGGGAAGCTCCACTCCATCCTGCGCTGGTAGGCAGCGATCCGATCGAGCGGGGCACGCGATACGGCAACGAACGTGGCGTCCCTGTGCGCGAGATGAACGTCAACGCCGTTGAAGTTGTCGGCCCAGAAGGAGCACGAGACGCACCCTTCGTCCCAATCTGGCCCAAGCATGAAGTGGTAGACGATCAGCTGGCTCCGGCCGTTGAACAACTCCGGCAGGCTCAGCGGTCCGCCGGGCCCCTCGAACACGTAGTCCTTCGCGATCTCGACCCATGGCAGCTCGCGACGCTCGCGACTCAATTCGTCACGCTGGCGGGTCAACTCCTTCTCGTGCGCGAGATGCTCCTTGCGGGCTCGGAGCCATTCCTCCCGTGACACGACTGCGTGACCATCGACGGATGTGCTGACAGACACAAGGGCCTCCCTGAGAGAACGAGGCTCAAACGTACCATTGAGGCGCCCGGCGAGCGGATCGGCCGATCGGAAGGCGCTAGGCTCAGCGCCGTGGATCTTTCGCTCGACGGTAAGCGCGTGCTCGTGACAGGCGGTACGAGGGGTATCGGGCGGGCGATCGTCGAGGCGTTCGCAGACGAAGGGGCGGCCGTGGCTCTTTGCGCTCGCGATGCCGACGAGGTAGCGACGACCGTCGCCGAGCTCGAGCGCCGTGGCGCCCCCGCAACCGGAGCGGCAATCGACGTGTCGAACGCCGAGGCCTACGAGGCATGGGTCGAGAGCGCGGCGGCAGAGCTGGGCGGGCTCGACACGGTCGTCCCCAACGTCAGCGCGCTCGCTCGTGGCTGGGACGTTTCCTCCTGGCGGTCGATGTTCGAGACGGATCTGCTCCACGCCGTGCGCGGATACGAAGCGGCCGCGCCTCACCTGAAGCGCTCTGACAACGCTTCGATCGTCGTGATCTCGTCGGTGTCTGCCAACCTCGCGGGCCTCGGGGGCGGGCAAGCCTACGGCGCCGTCAAGGCCGCGCTCGTCAGCTTCGCATCGCAGCTCGCACAGGAGCTCGGGCCTGATGGGATCCGTGTCAACACGGTGTCCCCCGGGCCGATCGACTTCCCTGGAGGAACCTGGGACCGCCTACGGGCGTCCGATCCCGAGCGCTATCAGCGCGCTCGAGAGAGTGCCGCGCTCGGCCGCCACGGCCGACCGGAGGAAGTCGCCCGTGCCGTCGTATTCCTCGCGAGCCCGACCGCTAGCTACATCACGGGCGCGAATCTCAAGGTCGACGGCGGCACGCTGCCGGCCGTCGACTACTAGCTGCGAGCCGCCGCGGGCCGGCCGCCCGCACGCCGCTACGCCGCCAGGTAGTCGCGAAGCCGGCGCAGCGC
>JAUVPB010000281.1 GCA_030598925.1 Actinomycetes bacterium | reverse complement strand
GCGGGGGCGGTAGGTCGCTCTAGTTGTCGGCGAGCCCGGCGAGCTCGCGCAGCGCACTGAGGCGGTGGAGAGCGTTTAGCTCGATCTGACGCACGCGCTCGCGCGTCAACCCCAGGTCGGCGGCGATCGCCTCGAGCGTCCATGGTTCGGCGTCGAACCCGAACCGAAGCTCGATGACCCGTCGCTCTCGCTCTGGCAGCGATTCGAGCGCCCGCCGCACCGAGGTGCGGCGGAGAAGCTGTTCGGTGTCGCCAACCGGGTCTTCGGTCGCGACCGCGATGACGTCGCCGAGCTCTGTTCCGTCGCCGTCACCGATCGCCTGGTTGAGTGAGGCGGAGGCGACGGCGGCGCCGAGCGCTTCCTCGACGTACTGGTGTGAGAGCCCCGTGACCTCCGCGAGCTCGTCGACGGTGGCGTCGCGCCCGAGCTCGTTCTCGAGGCGGCGTGCGGCGCGCGTGAGTCGCTGCTGGCGTTCGACGACGTGAACGGGAATCCGGACGGTACGGGCCTGGTTGGCGACAGCACGCTGGACCGATTGTCGGATCCACCACGTGGCGTACGTGGAGAACTTGTAGCCGCGGCGCCAGTCGAACTTCTCGACGGCGCGATTCAGGCCGATCGTTCCTTCCTGAATCAGATCGAGGAAGGGCACACCCAGACCGCGGTAGCCTTTCGCGATCGATACCACGAGGCGGAGGTTCGACTCGATCATCGTGCGTTTTGCGACGACGTCGCCCTTCTCGATGCGCTTGGCGAGCGTCACTTCGTCGGCGGCAGTCAGGAGCTGGTGCCGCGCAGCCTGCGCGAGGAACAACTGGAGCGAGTCGCTCAGATCCTGGTCGGTCGCGGGTGCCTTCGTGGCCTCCTCGAGGGGCTCGGGCTCGACCGCTTCGTCGGGCTCGATCGTCGCCGCGGACGTCCAGACCGCGGCGTCCTCGGCGGGCTCTTCTATCTCGGTGATGTCGACAGCTTTAGCCATTGTCTAGCGCATCCTCACATCTCTATCGGACTGACCCCTGCTTACTTCCATCGGTTTACCCTTGTTCGGGTACCCCTCGGCATTCGGACTGGCAGTGCGCGCAGAAGGTTCCCGCGTGTCGTTCCTGGCCTGTGGTGGGTGAGAGGTCATCGCGTCTTCTCGTGTCGTTTGGTGCTCGTCGCCTTGTTCGTTCCGACGGCGCCTGCCTCCTGCCGCCGCCTTCGGTCGCTTCAGCATCAGGTTCGTATCGACCATCTTTACGGAGTCTGGATGAGGGAATCGTGAAGGGAGAGTGAAAACACCGTCCCTTAACGGCCTCATACGAGGCTCCTTAACAGAAGTGCGTCGTAGTCAACGCTCCGCGGGTGGAGCGACGCGACCCGCGGGCGGATCTAGGAGATCGTCTCGACGGTTGGCGTGCCGAAGAAGTCGATGCGGACGATGCTCAGATCAGTCCCCAGATTCGGTTCCTCTTCGGTGACGCTCGCCATCGCCGCTTCCGCCTCTTCCTGCGTGAGGTCGAAGGCGAGAGTGCGCTGTAGCTTCACGCTTGCGACAGCGTAAAAAGCCGGTGTTCCCCCCATGGACGCAGTGAATCACCCTTCGGGGTGATGGGCAATCCCTCGCATGGGTGACCTGCTCGGCGTGACGGGGGTGCCGTACGTGGACGCACGCGGCACCAGAGGCGAGCCATCAAGGTGCCAGCTGGTTCCGCGGCCGGGTGAGCCACAAACGCTCGGCTGGGGGACGCCGCAGTGCCTGCCCGGCCGGCATGACACGGCTATGCGGCTGATCTCAACGGGATTTTCGCCTGAGCGCTGGGTTGACGCGATTCGTTCTGAAAGAGGCGTCTCGTTGATCGCGAGCCTGATGATTCTGGCCTCGCTTTCGGTCGCCGGGACCTCGGCGATCTACTTCACGAACCGCAACACGCAGGCCGCGGCGTTCTCGGCCGAGAAGGACAACGCCACCACCCTCGCGGAGGCAGGGATGAACTTCGCTCGCTCCCAACTCTGGAAAGCCGTCGTCGAGGACAGCGGCGACCCGGCGGACGAGTCGATTCTGCCGACCGCTGCCGCTCCCGCCACCGCCACGATCGGTGGTGAGACCGTGAGCTACTACGGGAACTACGACAGCGTGGAGGGAACCTGGACGCTCGTGGGTGAGGTGACCGTCGCGAACGGGGCCGGAGGCGGCGCGATCACGCGCGCGGTCGAATCCAAGGTCGCGGCAAGCCTCGCGAACGCTGCCGGCGGCAGCGGGAGCATCTGGGATTACAGCTACTCGAAGGCGAGCGCGTGTTTCGACCTGGCGGAGAACGCCGAGTTCAACCAGCCGCTTCGGCTCGACGGCGATCTCTGCATGAGCAACAACAGTGCGTTCACGGGAGCGACGCTCAACGTGAGCGGCACGCTCACCCTGGGTAACAACGCCGAGGTTGCCGCGACGGAGAACACGACCGACCCGATCATCTACGCGAACGTCGGGGGCGGCTGCACGGGCGGCTCACCCCACCTCTGCGATAGTGACGACGACGTCTACGCGGACACCATCGAGATGGAGCCCTTCGCCTACGCGCAGCCGGTTCTCGATTGGGCGGGCTGGTACCTGAACGCCTCTCCCGGGCCGTCGCATCCGTGTACGACAGTAGTTGGGAGCCCGCCGTCGTTCGACACGGGCGACGCCACGATGGACGGAGACCTACCCACTGTCGAGACCAGCGATATCGCGCCCAACACGAGTTACACCTGCCAGACCGCGGACGGCGAGCTCTCGTGGGATGCCGCATCAGACACGTTGACTGTCGACGGCACGATCTTCTTCGACGGGCCGCTCGATCTCGACGTCAACACCGAGATCTTGTATCAGGGCATGGGCACCATCTACTTCCGTGGTCCGGTGGAGTTCTCGAACAACGTCTTCGTGTGCGGCGCGCGCGATGGTGACGGCGAATGTACGACTGGTTGGGATACGAGCGCCAACGTTCTCGCCCTGGTCGCGTACGATCCGGGGAACCTGGCGTTCCAGATCTTGAATAACAGTGGCTTCCAGGGTGGGGCGATCGTCGAAGGCGGCTATGAGCTCGTGAACAATGCGTCCAACTGGGGCCCGGTCATCGCCGATAACTGGACCGTCCAGAACAATGGCGGTCAGTGGACACCGCTCAACCCTCCGCCCGGGCTACCACCGCTCGATGGTGGTGGTGGCAGCGGCAACTCGAGCTCGACGACGTACGAGCTCGAGAACGTCGAGAACAGCTACCGCGACTACGTGCCCGC
>JAUVPB010000061.1 GCA_030598925.1 Actinomycetes bacterium | reverse complement strand
GCTTGCCCGCCGAGAACATCTCCAGCAGCGTTTCTTCGAAACGGCGAATCAGGTACATCTGCGCGTAGAAACGCGCACTCGAAGATGCTTCGACGGGCCGGTCGAGCTGTGCCACGGCTCGAATGCTACGAAAAAGCGGCACGGAGCCACCACGCAGCGGATGATCGCGCCGCGCTGAAGCCGCTGTTCGGCTACCGCACGCGGGCGGTCTCGAGCACGTCGAAGAGCTCCGCACCGGTGAGCCCGCGCAAGATGTGCCCTCCGCCCGGCTCGACCGTGAGCGTGACATCGCCGCCGAGCTCGACGAGCGCGTCGCGCGTCCGCTCAGCGCCCTCGACCCACTGGGTGTCCGTCTCTCCCACGTATAGATGGACGGGAATCCCCGCTACGAGCTCAAGCTTGTCGGCGTCCTCATCGGTGGGCGGGAAGCCGGGCAGCACAACGATCGACGCAAACCGCTCCGGTGACTCGACTGCAGCCCGGAAGGCGCTGAGGCCGCCGTTCGAGACACCGCTTACATGGAAGACTCCGCCCTCGGGCGGGTAGGTCGCGGCGATCTTGTCGAGCAGCTCTGGAACGATTGCCTCGGAGCCCTGGAAGAACAGCGCGCCCTCGGGTGCAGCCGGGCTGATCACGATCCAACCGCGTACACGGGCCTCGTCGGCCCAGTAGGCATCGAGTCCGGCGTCGACCTGCGCCTGCGCCTGACCGCCGGGAGGGAACGCGAGCAGGATCGGATGCGGCTCGCCCGGCGCGTACGAATCGGGCAAGACGATCGTCACCGCAACGTCGTTGCCGGCGAGCTCGAGCGTGGCGGTCGCGCGCGCCCCGGGCTCGCTGACCGGAATGCTCTGCGCCGTCTCTTGGCTGGCCTCCCCGCCTTGACCGTCCGCGCTGCCGCCGCACCCGGCCGCGACCAGCGACAGCAGCGCAATCGTGCCGCACAGCATGCTCAGCCCGCGCCCACGCCGCAGCCCTGACCTCGGTCCTCTCCAGTGCTCCTGGCCCCTCACGGTTCCTGTCCGATGCGCGATCGGCGTACGAGGGCGCGGCGTGCGGGCCGAGGCGGGGGGCGCCGTCTGACGACGAGGGCTATCTCTCCTCATCGGTTGCTTACAGCGGCTGAACGAGATCATGACCAGACGGCAACTCATCTCAACGTCGTTCCGCTCTATGGTGGCGGAGACACCTGCGGTGATCTTGGCGCGCCAGGAGCACGTCATCGCCGTGAACGACGAACGCATCGGTAACGACCGGGGGGTTAACCGTGCGTACCAAGAGTTCGACAAGCAGGCAACGTCAGATGCCCGATCACACACCGCGTGGCGCCCGCCGAGGCGTCGGGTGCCGAGACCGCGGCTGCGTGTGCGGCGCTCTCCCACTCCATCGCGTTCACCGCTTGCGCCGCCTCCGGCGCGTCGCTGCCGCCTCAGTCCTGCTGATCTGTGGCGCGTTTGTGGCCGCACTGGTCGGGACCGGAGGGGCCGCGCAGGCGGGGATCGGGTCTCCGTCGGACTGCACTCGACCCTACTCCGACGCCAGCCCCTGGAACACGCGGATCGCAACCGGGGTTCCGTACGAGCCGAACAGCGCGGCTCGAGTAGCCGCAATCGGTGGCAGCCTCTCGTCGGACCCGACCCAGTTCACCTACCCCGTCTACTACGCCACCGCCTCAACTCCGACCCGTCAGGTTCAGCTGTCGGGATGGCTCTCCCGGTCTAGCCCAGATGGCGCAACGTTCGGCAACGTCGCGAACGCAACCGTTCAAGTACCGGTGCCGGCCGGCGCTGCACCGGCCGCGGGTAGCGATGCCCAGGTGATCATCGTCGACCTCGCGACCGGGTACGAGTGGGGCTTCTTCAACTTCGCAACGACGCAAGCCGGGACGCTTACGGCCGTCAACGGCTACCAGTACGCATTCGCCGGGAGCGCTACACCCGTGCACGCCCATGGGAACGGCTTCGTGGCCCGAGGCGGCGGGGTTCCGTATCTTGCCGGCCTTGTGCGTCCGTGCGAGATCCAGGGCGGCTCGATCGAGCATGCGCTCGCGTTCGCCTACGACGCTCCGAGCGGCGAGTTCGTGTACCCGGCGAGCAAGTCCGACGGCAAGGGGTCCGGGCCGCTCGCGCTTCCCGAGGGCGCGCGGCTCCAGCTGAACCCCGCCTTGAGCGAAGCCCAGATCCGCGCCTGGGGTTGCGACGGCGCCTGCCTCACCATCGCTCGAGCTCTGCAGCAATACGGTATGTACGTCGTCGACAACGCCGGGCGGGCCAAGGTGATGATCGAGTTCGACGGCACGGCTCATTGGAACGGCCTCGTCACAGCTGCGACGGTCGCTCCGATCCCGCTCGCGGCTTTCAGGGTGCTCGCTCTCGGGTCCGGTGCGGCCGCTCCTCCCGGTAGCGGAACTCCTCCCGGGGAGTCTTCGCAGCCGTCTGGCTCGAAGGCCGACAAGAAGAAGGTCAAGCCTACGAGCAAGGGAAGCAAGCGGCTCAAGGTCGCTGGCTTTCGAGTGCGCGGACGTCATCTGCGCGCCGACGGAGTCTTCCGAGCGATCATGACGGTCCGACCGTCGAAGCCAACGGGTCGGGTGCCGGCGAAGATTCGGCTTCGGTGCCGAGCGCGCATCGGGAATAGCGCTGTGCCGATCGTGAGCGCGCGGCTACGACGTCTGTCTGGCCGTCGCGTGCGTGCCGTGTGTCGCTGGTCGATCCCGCCCGGCGTTCGCGGAGAGCGGCTTCGTGCCTCGGTATCGGTCGGCTATCGCGGCGGCGAGACGACGATCCGGTTCGTCGGCAGGATCCGTCGGGCGCTCTGAGCCGATCGAGCTGCGCCGGCAGCCGGCCGCGGCCATAATGCGCGCGAATCGGTGAGCGAATGAGAGGGAAGCGCGGATGGAGCTCGGACTCTTCCTGTCGACACACGGGGTGACGAATCGCGAAGAGGGCGACTGGTGGCACCAGGACCAGGACGTGTCGGAGATGCGCCCGGTGGAGTCGGCCAAGCTGGCGGAGCGACTGGGTTTCCACTCGGTCTGGATGGGCGATCACGTGTCGCTCCCAGAGGAGTCGCCCGACTCGCTGACCCCGATCGGCGGCAAGATGCGCCGCCACTACCCGCCGCGCTCCAACATCCTGGACGGCGCCGTCGTCATGGGTGCGATTGCCTCGGCCACGTCTCGGATCAAGATGGGGCCCTCCGTTCTGATCGCCCCGTACCGTCATCCGCTCTCCGATGCGCGCCAGTTCATGACCGTCGACGTTCTGTCGGGCGGCCGCCTCATCATGGGGGTTGGCGCAGGCTGGATGAAAGAGGAGTTCGAGGCGCTCGGGCACGACTTCCACAACCGCCGCCGCTCGGCGCTCGAGGCGTGCATCGACGTCTACGACCAGGCCTGGCGCGAGGGCGTCGTCACGCACCACAGCGATTTCTACAACTTCGACAACATGGGAGTCTTTCCGCTGCCCGCACGGCGACCGCGTCCGCCGATCATCGTGGGAGCGACGACCAAGGGCACGGCCCCGTTGATCGCGCAGCGAACGGACGGGTTCATCCCGCTCCTCACGCGTCCCGACCACCAGCCGGAGGACTACCTCGACGTTCAGGATGCGATTCGCATCGAGGCCGAGAAGATCGGCCGCGATACGCGCGAGCTCGCGAACGTCGCGTTCTGTTCGTTCAGGATCTCGGAGGCAGACGACGAGGAGGCGACGCGCGAGCCGCGCTGGAATCTCGGTGGCTCCGCAGAGCAGATCATCTCCGATATCGAGCGCTACGCAGCGTGCGGGTATTCGGTCGTGGCGCTCGCTCCGATCTGCCCGTCGCGGACGTACGCGGAGTTCCAGGAGCAGGTCGAATGGCTTGCGCGCGACGTCATGCCGGAGGCGAAGAAGATCAAGCCTCAGGGCGATTGGCGAGTCGACCTTTAGCTGCGCCCTCGCACACGAGCGGCCTCGGACGCGCGGAGAGGCTCGGTGCGGCTACCCGTCTGGCCGGTCGGTGAGCGTGGCGCTGACCTGCAGCACCTGCTCGGCGCGCACGACCTCGATCGTGATGCTGTTCTCCGGACGCCTATTCCGGAGTATGCGGAGGAAGTCCTCGATCGTTCGCAGGCCGTCGCCATCGATCGACGTGAGTACGTCGCCCGGTTGGAGACCCGCGAGCTCGGCAGCTGACTCGGCGACAACACTGAAGATCAGCACCCCCTCGTCAACCGGTATGCGGAAGTCGGCAGCGATCTGAGGCGTGAGCTCGCGCAGCTCGACGCCGAGGAACGCGTGCTCCACTCGGCCGGTCTCGATCAGCTCCGCGACGACGCGTCTAACGGTCGGGGCGGGGATCGCGAAGCCGATCGACACCGACCCTTCCTGTGGGGGGATGTACGCGACGTTGATTCCGATCACGCGTCCCTCGACGTCGACCAGGGCCCCGCCGGAGTTGCCGGGCGAGATGGCCGCGTCGGTCTGGATGAGATCGACGAGCGCAGGCGTCGCACCGCCGGACGGAATCGAGCGGTGGAGGCCTGAGACGATGCCGGCCGTCACCGTGTTCTCGAATCCGAGTGGGCTTCCCATTGCGATTGCGAGCTGTCCCACATCGGGGAGGGCGCGTGCGAACGCGGCGGCTGGAAGGTTCTTCTTGTCGACTCGCACGACGGCGAGGTCGGTTCTCGGATCCGCTGCAACGACGGAGGCGCCCACGCGCTCGCCGCTGGCGAGCGCGACCTCGATTGCCACGGCGTCCTCGACCACATGATTGTTCGTAACGATCAGACCTCGCCTGTTCCAGATGACACCGCTGCCGCTCGTCTCCCCGAACGGTGTCGAGACCAGGACGGTGACGATCGAGGGCTGCGTCTCCCGGACGACGCCAGGCAGCTCGTCGAAGAGGGACGAGATCCCACCCGTGTCACGTTGGGCGCTCGGGGCGCTTCCGCCGTCGGGATCGTTCGCGCCTGGATCGGGCTCCGTCGCCCCGTCGCTCGGGTTACCGGAGCTGGTGTCGCCCGCGCCGATGGACTCCGAGTCGTCGGGCCCGTTCGAGCTGCAGCCAGCGGCTAAGGCGACCAGCAGCGCGATCGCTCCGGTCGCCAACCACGGGCGGGCCCGCCGTTTCCAGCCGCCGGACGCCGCGCTCAGCTGTGGCGTAGCGCCAACCTGGTCGCGCTTGCGCGCGGCACGATCGTCTATCCGTGGGTCGCCCAGCATCCCATTCCTATCGGCGTGACAAAGAGTACGCATGATCGCTCCCTCGACGTGAGGCTGGGATACGATCGGCGGTCGTGGAGCAGAGCGCGGGCGAGCCCGACCTTGTAGCCGATGTCGTTGTAGCCGGTGCCGGCGGCGCCGGTCTTGCGGCAGCGCTCGCTGCAGGCGATGCCGGACTCACCACTGTGCTGCTAGAGGCGCGGGAGACCTTTCGCGAGGACTCGAACACCGCGATGAGCACATCGATGATTCCGGCCGCCGGCACGCGTGCGCAAGCGGCGGCTGGCGTTGTCGACTCAGACGAGCTATTCCTCGATGACATTCGAGCCAAGACCGCTGGGCAGGCGGATCCCGTCGTCGCGCGAGCGCTCGTTGCCGCGGGCCCAGCGCTGATCGAATGGTTGGAGTATCGGTGGCGCGTGCCGCTCGAGCTCGTGACGGATTTTCTCTACCCCGGGCACTCGGTCTACCGTTGCCATGCGGTTTCCGATCGCGCAGGGAGCACGCTCCACCGGCACCTCCTCGAAGCGGTCGGGACTCTCGATGAGATCGTGCTCGCGTGTCCTGCGCGGCTGATCGATATCGAGATCGACGACGATCGGGTGGTCGCCGCTCACGTGGCGCGTCCCGACGGGACCATGGAGCGGATCGCGACCGCCTACGTTGTGCTCGCAACGAATGGATTCGGCGCCAAGCCGGAGCTCGTCGCGCGCCACTGCCCCGAGATCGTCGACGGTCTCTACTTCGGTGGCGAGGGCAGCACGGGCGACGCGCTCGCGCTTGGCGAACGCGTGGGCGCTGACACGTCGTGCCTCGACGCCTATCAGGGACATGGTTCGGTCGCGCACCCGCACGGGGTTCTCCTCACGTGGGCGACGGTCGTGCACGGCGCGGTGCTGGTAAACACGGACGGCGTGCGCTTCGCTGACGAGTCGCCGGGTTACTCGGAGCTTGCATGCAGCGTGCTCGAGCAACCCGACGCGCGTGCGTGGATGGTGTACGACGAGCGCGTCGACGAGGCGTGCCGTCCGTTCGCCGACTATCAGCGCTGCCTCGAGGCCGGAGCCGTCCAGGAGGCGGCGGACGTCGAGGCCCTCGCCTCAGTTGTCGGCTGCGACGCGGCATTGCTCGCCGCGACGATGGCCCACGTCGACGACTGCGCGCACGGCGCCGCGGACGACCCGTTCGGTCGGTCGGCATGGGAGGCACCGCTCGTCGCTCCCTATCGTGCGGTGCAGGTCACCGGAGCGCTCTTCCACACTCACGGGGGCCTGTGCATCGACGGCGAGGCGCGCGTCCTCGCAGGCGGCGTCCCGGTCGAAGGCCTCTACGCGACCGGAGGTGCGGCCGTCGGAATCTCGGGGCGCGGCGCCGCCGGCTACCTGGCAGGGAACGGTCTCCTCGCTGCGCTCGGGCTCGGTTTCATCGCCGGGCGACACGCCGCGTCGGCTCGGGCCGGACAGCCCGCGGCCTAGCCTGCCAGCGAGGCCTGCTCTGTGACATACTCGCGCCGTCGCATGGCGCGGGCACACGACATCGGCGGTCTGAAGGGCCTGGGGCCTGTGGAGATAGAGCGAGACGAGCCCGTCTTTCACTCGGAGTGGGAGCAGCGCGTCTTCGGCATCACCATGGCTACGCTCGGCAAGGGCCTCTACAACGTCGAGCAGTTTCGCTCGGGCATCGAGGAGATTCCCATCGTTCCGTACATGGAGTCGAGCTACTACGAGCGTTGGATCGTGACACTCGAGACCAATCTCATTCGTGCCGGCGTCGTGAGCGAGGACGAGATCGACGCACGCACGGTCGAGCTGTCCCGGCATCCGGGGACGGACGTCGGGCGCCGAGAAGAAGCCGAGTTCTGCGAGATGCTTCTCAGTGTCATTCAGGCGGGGGTGTCGCCGGAGCGCGACGTGGAGGCACCGCGCCGGTTCGAGAGCGGCGATCGAGTGATCGCCGCCGGAACAACTGCGGCGGGACACACTCGCCTACCGCGCTACGTTCGTGGCAAGCAGGGCGTGGTGGCGCGGCTCGACAAGGCTTTCGTGTATCCAGAGACGAACGTGGAGGGTGCGGGGGAGAATCCCGAGTGGTGCTACTGCGTGCGCTTTGAGGCCGACGAGGTTTGGGGCGACGGCGCCGAGGCTGGGGCGCCCGTCTACGTCGATGTCTGGGAGAGCTACCTCGAGCCCGCCTGAGGACGAATCGATGGGACACGATCACGATCCGATCAGCTACCCGAATCTGCGAACGCAGGCGATCGAGTCCCTGCTCGTCGAGAAGGGCATCCTCGCGAGCGACGCCGTCGACCGAGTTGTTTCGGCGTACGAGGAGGACATCGGCCCGCTCAACGGGGCCAGGGTTGTTGCGCGCGCGTGGTCAGACGGCCGGTACAAGACGCGGCTGCTCGAGAACGCCACTGGAGCGATCGCCGAGCTCGGAATCAGCGGCATGCAGGGCGAGAACATGGTTGCGCTCGAGAACACGGCCGAGGTTCACAACGTCGTCGTCTGCACTCTGTGCTCGTGCTATCCGTGGCCCGTCCTTGGCCTGCCGCCGTACTGGTACAAGTCGCCGGAGTATCGAGCCCGGGTCGTGGTTGAGCCTCGTGCGGTGCTCGCGGAGCTTGGTCTCGAGATCGACGAGTCCCGGGAGCTTCGCGTGTGGGATTCCAGCGCCGAGATCCGCTACATGGTGCTGCCCGAGCGGCCCGCAGGCACTGACGAGCTCGCGGAGGATCAACTCGCCGAGCTGGTGAGCCGCGACTCGATGATCGGCGTCGCTGAGGCGAGAACGCCGTGACCGATCAGGCGGTCGGCGAGATGGAAGGCGCCATCGCGCTACCCCGACAGAACGGGGAGCTGATCTTCGAGGAGCCCTGGGAGAGTCGGGCTTTCGGCATCGCCGTCGCGCTCGCCGAGGGCGGCGCGTACGCGTGGGAAGACTTCCGTCTCAGGCTCATCGGCGAGATACAGGACTGGGAGCATGACCAGAAGGGCGACGGCGCCGCGACCGACTCGGGCGCGCACGACTGGACCTACTACCGACACTGGCTCGTGTCGCTCGAGCGGGTACTCCTCGAGCGCGGCGTCGTCTCCGCCGACGAGCTCGCTGAGCGCGAGCGGGTGCTCGCCGCGGCGGACAAGCACGACCACGATCACGCTCATGGCCACGACCATTCACATGACCACGATCACGCACACGACGACTACGATGACACGCCAGCGACGAGGGAGGTCACGACCTGATGGTGATCGCACGAGCTGCCTACGCGACCACCGCGGCACTGCGAGCGAACGAACGGCTACTCGGGGCGGCCTGCCTCTGCGTCGGCGCGGTTCTGTACTACGTGACGATGCTCGATCAGGGCCAGCTGCTCGGGGTCATCATCGGCGCGACCGCGGCGAACCAGAACTATCTTCACGAATTCTTCCACGATGGCCGGCACCTCGGCGGAGTCCCCTGTCACTGAGTCTGAGCGCACCTCGTGGCCCGGCGCCGGCTGGTTGCGCGTCGCGCTCATCGCCGGCATTGCAGCAGGTCTCGTAGCCGCGGCCTTCAATCTCGGGGTCGCTGAACGCGTCGTCGACGAGGCCATCGCGCTCGAGAGTACGCCCGCATCCGCTGGGAGCGGTGAGGAGGAGGCGGACGCGTCTCACACACACGTTGGCGTTGTCGCCGAGCCCTTCACCCGCGGAGAGCAGAAGGGTGGGATGATCATCGGCCAGGGCATTGTCGGCCTCGCGCTTGGGCTCTTGCTCGCCGGCGCGGCGCTGATGCTTGGCAAGGGCAGCCTGACGCCGCAGCGGCTCTGGCTTACGCTCGTCGCTGTCGGAGCCTGGGTGCTCCTCGTCCTTCCGGCACTGAAGTACCCACCGCTACCGCCGGGGGTCGAAACCGCGCTGCAAGTCGAGGATCGCCAGATCAACTACCTGCTCCTCGTGCTCGCCGGCGCGGGAGGTGCGTTGCTTGCGAGCGCCGTCTGGACGCGCCTCGCAGGAGAGGGCGCGCGCTCCATCGGAGCGCTTGGGCCAACGTTGACACGCGTCGTTGCGACCGGGCTCGTGCTGGTCGTGCCCGTAGCGATCGCCTTCATAGTGCTCCCCGGAGACTCGATCGCGACGAGCGTCGACTCGGGGTTGCTTGCGCGGTTCAGGATCGTCTCCATCGCGAGCCAGACGCTGTTCTGGGTCGTGCTCGCAACGCTCGGACTCTGGCTGCTCGAGCACCGACGCTTGCCGCTGGCCGTACGGCGCCGTATCGCCGACGCCTAGGCGTCCTGGACGGACGCGGGCGGTATCGCGGGAATGCGGCTACTTCTGGTCGTTGTCCGGCGTTGAGAGCCGCGCTTTTACGCCGCGTCGTCAGGCGGCCGCGTCTCGCGCACGTCGCGCGCCTCGCGCCCGCGGGAGATGGCGACTCGAACCTGCGGCGCGAGGTCTGGGAACTCCCCAAGTCTCGCAAGAGGAACCCAGCGAAAGTCGCGATGCTCGTCGCTCAGGACCACGTCCGCGGCGTCCGTCTCGGCGAGGAAGTCGTGCTGGCGCCACATCGTTGTCTCACCGTCGGCAACGATCTCGGTCGTGTGGTCGCCGAGGGGAATGGCGGTCTGGACGGCGAGGCCAGTCTCCTCGTATACCTCGCGCACGAGCGTTTCCTCGATTGGCTCTCCGGGATCCTGCTTCCCGACTGGACACTGCCAGGCGTCCGGCGCGATCCGCTGATCTGAGGATCGCCGCAGCAGGAGCACACAGTCGCCGCGGAAGATCACGGCCCTCGCAACGACCCTGGTTGCCAAGTTAGTGGGCCACTCGCGTGCTGAAAGCGCGGCTCGCCAGGTCGGCGGCGCGAAGGACGTCGTCAGAACTGACATCGAGGTGGGTCACAGCGCGCAGGACGCCCGGCGGCGCCGCGATCGAGATCCGGACACCCTCGCGTTCGAGGCGCTCGATCACCTCGTCCCGTGATAGTTCCAACCGGTTGCAGTCGATCTGGACGAAGTTCGTCTCGACTGCGGTCTCGTCAACGGGGAGGCCGGCCGCCGCGAAGCCGGCGGCGAGCGTGCGAGCGTTGGCGTGGTCCTCTGCGAGCCGCTCGAGATGGTGGTCGAGGGCGTAGCTTCCCGCCGCTGCGATGATGCCAGCTTGGCGCATCGCGCCGCCGAAGAGAAACTTGAGACGCCAGGCCCGGTTCGCGAGCTCGCCGGAGCACGCGAGCACGGCGCCGAATGGACAACCGAGTCCTTTGGAGAGGCAGAGCGCGACGGTGTCGAAGAGGACGCCGATCTCGGCCGGTTCGACGTCGAGGGCGACGGCCGCGTTGAGCAGCCGAGCACCGTCGAGGTGGGCGCTGAGGCCGCGGTCATGCGCCGTGGCGGTTACGTCTCGAAGCGTCGCGACTGGCCAGACCTTGCCACCACCACCGTTGTGCGTGTTCTCGACGCACACGATGCGTGTGCGCGCCTGGTGCGGATCGTCAGGGTTGATGGCGGCCGAGAGAGCTGGGGCCTCGAATACGCCCCGGAGGCCGGCGAGCGGCTTCATCGCAAGACCGGAGTGTGCCGCCGGACCGCCACCTTCCATCCGGAAGATGTGCGCCTGACGTTCAGCGACAACCTCGTCGCCGGGCTCGCTGAGGGCGCGGAGCGCGATCTGGTTGGCCATCGTCGCTGTGGGGAGAAAGATCGCCCGCTCGTGACCGAGGAGCTTCGCAGCCCGCTGTTCGAGCTCCAACACACTCGGGTCTTCGCCCTTCTGCTCGTCGCCGACGCGCGCGTGGGCAATCGCCTGCCGCATGCCGGCTGTTGGCTGGGTGAGCGTGTCGGATCTGAGGTCGATCACGCTCGCATGATACGGACGGGCAGTTCGCGGCCGAGCGCCGTCGGATGCGATCGCGATGCGACTAGGCCGCGTCGGGACCGTCGACACCGTACGGCGTCGATGTCGGCGTCGGCCTCGCGGCAAACGTGTCGGCCTGTCGCGCCGGGAACGGCAAGACCGTCCCGCCGTCCCCGTGGATTACATGAAGCGTGGGGGGTTCTCCCGGCGCGTTCGCGAGTGGTGGCGTGGGTGTCTCGCTAGACTTGCTCGCCTCACGCCGCCGGCGTAGCCGGCTACGTACGCGGTTCATCTCAGGCGAAACGAGCATGCCGAGACCAACCAGGCCAAGGGCTGCAGCGACCGCGACGAGAGCGCTCACGTTGTGTTCGGCTTGCGATCGAGACGCGAGATGAGCGCCGCGCAGATCCGGGCGTGCTCCGGCTCCCCGGGCGGGGCCCAAACCGAGATCGGGATCTCGAGTCCAGATGCCCGTCGAAGAGGCACCACGTACCGCACGAACCGTGCGAGGTCGGTCTCGTCGCGCTTGTTTTCTGATGTATCCATCGCCTTCTATGTCGGCCGAAGGGGGCCCTCGATTGAGGGTCTTCTCCTGCAGAGAGGCGACGCCGTCTAGCGCGCGAAGTCGTGATACTCAGGATTCGGCCGCCAGCCCAGGGCGTTTGCGACCCGATTTGTGAAGTTGAACATCGCTGTCACCTCGACGATGTCCATGACGTCTTCGTCGGACCAGCCATCTTTTCGAAGCGCCTTTATGTCGTTCTCGCTGCACGTCTCGGATGCACTCGTGACCTTGACGGCGAAATCGAGCATGCGCCGCTCCCGCGCCGGGAGCTTCGCGTGGCGATAGTTCGACATCAGCGTGTCGACGAGGTGCGGATTCTTTGTGAGGTCACGCAACGCGGCCCCGTGACTCGTCATTCAGTAGAAGCAACGGTTATGGGTCGAAACCACGACGGCAATCATCTCCCGCTGGGCAGGCGTCAGGCCTGACTCGCCGCGCAGGAGCTCGTCGTACAGCGCGCGCCAACGACGCAGATGCTCCGGGCGCAGCGCAAAGAGCCGAAACACGTTCGGCACGAGCCCGAGCTTCTCTCGCGCTTTGTCGAAGAGCGCTCGGATGTCCTCCGGGAGCTGCTTCTCGGTCGGAACACGCACCCACGCGATCCGCTGCCGTGACGGCGTATTCTTGGCTTTCGGCGCCATGTCTCGCCAGTCTAATTGGGTTGTGGGCGGTGCTTATCGGGCGCCGGGCCAGCCAGCTGCTGCTGGGGCCCACGGTGGCGCAAGATCCCTCGAACGAGGGGCCTCCCTTCGGTGTATGGGAAAACGCTCAAGAAAGTGTCGGTGAGCGCTCATGTCTCGTCGATACTCTGAGATGTACCGCCAATACACAAACGGAGACGACTGCGCCCCCCTCTTGGAGCAAGAGGTGCCGCGCAGCTGGCGTCGGTAACAAGCTCGCGTCGTTGTTTCACGCATCGTCCTGCTCCGTCCTCCCACCGCGAGCATTGTTGAGGCCCGGGCTATCCCGGGCCTCACTCGTTCTGCTGGCCGCTACAATGCGCGAGCCCCCGGGGGCGTAGTTCAGTTGGTCAGAACGCCGGCCTGTCACGCCGGAGGTCGCGGGTTCGAGTCCCGTCGCTCCCGCTCAAGAAACCCCTGCTAGTGCGGGGGTTCTTCTTTAGCGGCCTAGGCGCCGCTTGACGATGGACCCCACGTATTCCCCACAGACGGTTCACGTGACTGTTCCGAAACCAGTCGATCAAGCTCCTGCCCCACCTGAGTGAAGGCATCGGGAAACAGATGGCCGTAGAGGTCTAGCGTCACGCGGAT
>JAUVPB010000175.1 GCA_030598925.1 Actinomycetes bacterium | reverse complement strand
CGCGTACCTGCCTACGGCGGCCGGTGTCGATTTTCCCCATGAGGAGCTCGCGGACGGCGAGGCCGTTGAGCTCGGAAACACGCTCGTGCGAGCGCTGACGACACCCGGCCACGCGCCCGCCCACAACGCGTATGTCGTATCGGACCGCAGCCGCGGGACCGACGAGCCCTGGCTGGTGTTCACCGGCGACTCGTTGCTGGTCGGAGATGTTGGGCGGCCGGACCTACATGCGGCGGGTGACCCGGAGCCGCTCGCGCGGGCGTCGTTTCGTTCGATCGCGCGGCTACTGGAGCTCCCTGACCACGTGCTCGTGTATCCGAGTCATTTCGGAGGCTCGGTGTGCGGCCGGGGTCTGTCTGCGAATCCCTTCTCGACGATCGGCTTCGAACGACGCCACAACAAGGCGATCGCCCACGTTGGCGAGGACGACTTCGCCCGCGCGCTGCTGATCGATGTTCCGCCTCCCCCCGCCGGGCAGGCCGAGATCGTCGCCACGAATCGTCGCGGAATAGCGCTCACACCCAGATGACCGTCGCGCCAGTTCGCCTTGGGTTGCGGGCGAATGCGCGCCAGTTCTCGCTGCTGGTTGCGCTCAACGCGTTCGTCGGGGCGATGGTCGGGCTCGAACGCAGCGTGCTGCCGCTCATCGGCGAGCGGGATTTCGGACTCACCTCGAAGGGAGCGATCCTCTCGTTCGTCGTCGCCTTCGGGATCGCCAAGGCGCTGGCGAACCTCGGGGCGGGCGGCCTTGCCGACCGTGTCGGCCGCAAGCGCCTGCTCGTGATCGGCTGGCTGCTCGCGCTGCCCGTGCCGCTGATGATCGCATTCGCGCCGAGCTGGGGCTGGATCGTCGCTGCGAACCTGTTCCTGGGAGCGAATCAGGGTTTCGCGTGGTCGATGACGGTTGTGATGAAGATCGATCTCGTTGGGCCGAAACGGCGCGGCCTTGCGCTCGGCCTGAACGAGTCGGCTGGCTATCTCGGCGTGGCGGCGGCGGCGTTCGCGACCGGTGCGCTGGCTGCAACCTTCGCGCCGCGGACGGTCGTCTGGGTAGGGGCTGCCGTGATTGCTGGCCTCGGAGTGGTGATCGCGATCTTCTTCGTTCGCGACACGGCAGCACACGTCGCGCTCGAGCAGCGCGCCCATGGCCGGGCCGTTCTCGGCAGCCTGCGGTCCGCGTTCGTGCGCGGGACGGTGCGCGAACCAGTACTGCGCGCCTGCTCGCAGGCCGGGCTCGTCAACAACCTCAACGATGCGCTGGCCTGGGGGCTCGCACCCCTCTACCTGGCCGCCCGGGGAGCGAGCGCGGCGCAGATCGCTGCGGTCGCGGCGGTGTATCCGGCAGTTTGGGGGGCCGGCCAGATCCTGACCGGTTGGCTCTCCGACCACACCGGACGGAAGCCGCTCATCGTCCTCGGCATGTTCATCCAGGCCGGAGCGCTCGCGCTCCTCGTCGCCGGCGGCGGCGAGTTCCTACCCGCCTTGCTCGCGGCGATCCTGCTCGGCGCTGGCACCGCGCTCGTCTACCCCACGCTGATCGCCGCCGTCTCCGACGCGGCTCAGCCGATCGAGAGGGCTCAACTGGTTGGCGTCTACCGGTTCTGGCGCGACATCGGCTTCGTCGTTGGTGCTCTCCTAACCGGCCTCGTCGCCGACACGCTCGGCAACAGCGAAGCGATCATCATCGTCGCCGCGCTGACAGGCGCAAGCGGAGTCTGGGTCGCCGCCACCCGCTGGCAGACCAGCCCCCGATCGAGCGTCGCCCTCGGTACCGGTTGAGCCGCAGGGCCGCCGTTACGCGGCCGAGATGGCGCCGCGAGCGAGCGTATCGATCTTGTAGAGGCCGGTCGAAGCCGTGATGAACAGCTCTCGCCCGCCGTCGCCACCCCAGGCGAGGTTCGCTGCGAACTCGGGCATCTCGACCGTCCCGAGGTGCTCGCCGGCGGGGGAAACGACCCAGATGCCGCGCGGACCGGTGCACCAGAGGTTTCCCTTTTCGTCGCAGCGCATCCCATCCGGAATGCCGACGACCGACGGATCGCTGGCGATGATGTGCGCGTCGTCTGAGATATGGCCTGGCTCTCCCTGAACGATGAACGTCCGGGGCTCGCTAAACGACCAGCCTGACCCGATGTCGAGTGCGTGGACGCGCATGTTCACGCTGTCGTTCACGTAGAGGACGTCCTCAGTAGGTGAAAGGCAGAGCCCGTTCGGGAACGCGAGGTCACGGACGAGCAGGCGCGGCTCTCGACCCGGTGGGACGTAATACACGCCGTTGAAGTCGAGTTCCTGCGGGCGCTCGACGCCCCAGGCCGCCGTTCTCCCGGCCGGATGAGGGTCGGTAAACATGACCGCGCCATCGCGCGCGACGATCACATCGTTCGGTGAGTTCAGCTCGCGTCCGTCGAAGTGGCTGGCAACGATCTCCTCGCTGCCGTCGGGCCGAATGCAGAGCACCACGCTGCGATCGTGCTCGCACGCGATGAGCGCGCCGTCGGTTCGCAGTGCCAATCCGTTCGCGTGACCGCTCGGCTGCCGCCACGGCCGAGCTCCACCGGCCCGGTCCCACTTGAGGATCGCGTCGCCTGCGATGTCCGTGAACAACAAGTAACCGTCTGGGTGCCAGGCTGGCCCTTCGACGAAGCCGAGTCCGTCGGCGAGCAGCGAGAGCTCGGCGTCGGCGGCGATCAGTTCGAGGAGCCCCTCAGAACGGACGTGAACGGTCACGGTGAGGAGCTTACGTTGTCTCCGGGCGGAGGCGCTTCCGCGGACGGTGAGCCGAGGTGGCGCGGCGCGCAGCTAGGCAGGACGGCCGATCAACTCGACGCGGTAGTTGTCCGGGTCGCGCACGAAGCACAACCACGAGCCACCCTCGGTCACCTGGTATGGCGGCTTCTCCGGGGTGATCCCCTGTTCGCCCAGTTGAGCAAGAGCGGCGTCGAGGTCATCGAGACCGATCGCGATGTGCCCGTAGCCGGTGCCGAGGTCGTACGTCGAGCCATCGTGATTGAACGTCAGCTCGAGAACCTCGTCTTCACCCTGCATGCCGAAGAAGTACAGCGTCGCGTCGAGCGTGCCGTCGCGATGAAGGTCGAGCTGGCGTTTGAACTCGAAGCCGAGCGCCTCGTAGAACGCCCTACTGCGCTCCGGGTCGGTGATGCGGTACATGGTGTGGAGGTATCTGGCCATGGGTGCGATGTTCCCTCTCTCTGTGGTCGCGGAACGGGTATGGGACGTGTGCGTGAATCAGTCGTTGTTCACAACGGCATCGCTTCGGGCCGCGGCGAGAATCGCTGCCGAGAAACGTGGTTCGCACCCCGTCAGCGGACGACGCGGGCTCCCCCACCCTTGATCAGCCGCTCCACGTCGGCAAGGGTGGCCATCGAGGTGTCCCCGGGTGTCGTCATCGCCAGCGCTCCGTGAGCGACGCCGTACGCGAGCGCTGCGTCGATGCCCTTGCCAGACATGAGCCCGTAGAGGAGGCCTGACGCGAACGAATCGCCCCCGCCGACGCGGTCGAAGATTTCGAGCCCACTCAAACGCGGCCCCTCGTGGAAGCCGTCTCTCGTTCGGCAAACGGCGCTCCAGTCGTTGACCGTCGCCGTCCGAGCCTGCCGCAGCGTGCTCGCCACCAGCGCCAGACTGGGGGCGTGCTCGAGTACCTGCGTGAGCAGCCGATCGTATGCGCGGGGATCGAGCTCGAGCAGATCGGGATCGCCCTCGAGCTTGTACCCGAGGCCAGCGGAGAAGTCTTCCTCGTTGCCGAGCAACACGTCGATGAACGGCACGAGCGCACCATTCACGGCGGCCGCTCGCTCCGTCCCGCCGAACGCGTTCCAGAGCGACGGACGGAAGTTCACGTCGTACGAGACGACGGTGCCGTGCTGTTGCGCCGCCTCCATCGCTTCGCGGGCCACCTCGCCGGTCGACTCAGACAGAGCCGTGAAGACGCCCCCGCAGTGAAACCAGCGGGCCCCGTGCTCGCCGAAGATCGTGTTCCAGTCGACGTCGCCAGGCCGCATCGCCGCGATCGCAGTGTGTCCGCGGTCTGAGCAGCCGAGGGCGCCGCGCACGCCGAATCCACGCTCCGTGAAGTTGAGGCCGTTGCGCACCGCGCGACCGACGCCGTCGTAGGGCACCCACGTTAGCTCGGCCTGCTCGACGCCGCCCTGCAGCATCAGGTCCTCGACCAGCCGGCCGACGGGGTTGTCGGCGAGTGCCGTGACATGGGCTGTGCGCAAACCGAAGCAACGTCTCAGTCCACGAGCAACGTTGTATTCGCCGCCGCCCTCCCACGCCGTGAACGACCGGGTCGTGGCGATCCGCCCGTCGCCAGGGTCGAGCCGCAGCATGACCTCACCGAGCGACACGAGATCCCACCGGCACTCCTGGGCAGGCCTGATGGTCAGCGGGTTCATTCGGTTAGCCCTTTCGCCTCACGCGCGAGACGCTCTACCTCGTCGAAGCGGCCCTCGTCAAGAAGCGAGCCCTTCACGAGCCAGCTTCCTCCACACGCAACGACCGACGGCACGGCGAGGTAGTCGCCCAGGTTGTCCGGCCCGATGCCGCCGGTCGGGATGAAGCCGATGTCCGGGTACGTCGCCGAGACCGCCCGCAGAAAGCTGGGGCCGCCCACCGTCGACGCCGGGAACACTTTGAGCGTCGACAGGCCCAGACCTCGCGCGCGCTCGATCTCGCTCGGTGTCGCGACGCCAGGAAAGAAAGGCAAGCCGAGCTCTTGACACGCGCGAACGACATCGTCGTTTGTCCCGGGTGCGACTGCGAACCTCGCGCCGGCCTCGGCGGCCGCATGCGCCTGCTCGGCCGACAGCACTGTCCCGGCGCCCACGAGCATCCCTTCGACCTCGCACGCTCGGGCCAGGGCCTCCGCGGCGGCCGGCGTGCGAAACGCGATCTCGATACACCCGACTCCTCCACGCATCAAGGCCTGACACGTCTCGTAGACCTGGTCGGGCTTCTCGACCGTCGTGACCGGCACGACGCGGGCCGCCGCGAGCTGGGCAACGACGTTGATCTCAACCTCCGTGGCAGTCATGGGCTAACTCGATTCCGAAGTCCGCGAGATGCGGCCCGAGACGGACTACCAGGCTACAAGAGCCCTCTCCACCGCCACCGCTGTAGGTCGCGAGGGCACGCGAGCGCGTCCGTTGCCGATAACCGACGCCGTCGTCGACCTTGAGCGCGAGGAGCGAGCACACCTCAGGCGGCTACGACGCGCCCGCGTCGTAGAGCGACGGGGCAAAAGCGGCCCGGGCCGCTCCTTCGTGTGTGGGTCTGCACAGCGAACTCGACTCGCCGTAGCGGCGCGAGCTAGGTTGCCAGCTGCATGGGCGGACGAGGCGTACCCTGGGTTCGAAAGCTCATCTACTTCCCGGGCGACGCCGTGCCGCCGATCGAGAGCGCCCTGCCCGGCGGAGAAGAGGTCGGGTTCACGACCGACGACGGAGTGCCTCTCGCAGCCTGGTTCATCGCTGGCGGTTCAGAAACTGCGACAGCGGTACTCATCCTGCCCGGCAACGGTGGCAACCGGGAGAGCCGTGCGCCGCTGGCCACGGCGCTCGCGGCTCGCGGCTTCGACGTGCTGTTGACCGACTACCGCGGCTACGGCGGGAATCCCGGCAAGCCGAGCGAGGACGGTCTAGCCGCAGATGCACGAGCCGCGCGAGCCTGGCTCACGGACCAGCGAGAGGTCGATCCCGACCGGCTCGTGTTGTTTGGCGAATCGCTGGGAACCGGTGTGGCCGTGGGCCTGGCGACGGAGGCGCCGCCCGCCGCTCTCATCTTGCGATCTCCGTTCACGTCCCTCATAGCACTCGCGCGGCAGCACTACCCGGGCGTGCCGAGCGTCTTGCTTCCCGACCGATACCCGACCATCGACCGGATCGGCTCGATCCTCTCCCCCACGCTCGTCGTCGCCGGCGACCGCGACAGCATCGTGCCCCTGGTCGAGAGCCAGCGCGTCTTCG
>JAUVPB010000312.1 GCA_030598925.1 Actinomycetes bacterium | reverse complement strand
GCGCGTCCCGCGAAATCAATCCGCTCGCGAACCCCGCCAATGCTGGGAAAAAGGCGCCGACCAGATTCGAACTGGTGTAGAGGGCTTTGCAGGCCCCTGCCTAACCTCTCGGCCACGGCGCCACGACCGTCAGATCGTAGCGCTGCGCCGAGTGCCGGGGTACTCGCCGGTACGATCGACGCATGCAGTCGGCACTCATCTTCGGTGCACGCAATCTCGGTCGTGCTGTCGCGCTTCACCTCGCCTCGTCAGGCGTGGACGTGGCTGTTGCGGCCAGAAGCGAAGACTCGCTGGCCCGGGTGAAGGCGGAACTCCCGGCCAGCCTGACAATTCGTGCCGACGCCCGCGAACGAGACGACGTCGAGCGTGCCTTCACTAGTGCGATCGAGTCCTTCGGGCGGGTCGACCTCGTCGTCGTTGCGATCAGTCCATCGACAGGCGGCGGCGGCCGGAGCTCGGGTGAGATCTCCGGACTGGCCCCGGCCGCGCTCGATCCGTACACGAGCGATCTCCTTCCTGCGTTGTTCACGATCCTGACCGTCGGCGCAGGCTTTCTTCGCGCCCAGGGGAGCGGGACGTACATTCAGATCACAGGCGGCTCATCACGCAGGGGCATGCCCAAGACCGCACCGTGGGCGACTGGCGCATTCGGGACCCGAGGGATGATTCAGGCCGCCGCGAGCGAGCTGCGGGAGGATGGCGTGCACGCCGCGCTTCTGATCGTCGATGCGACCATCGAGAGCGACAAGACGCGAGAGCGCCTAACCGGGCGGGATCCGATCGAGTCGACAAGCGAACAGGCCGTTGCCGAGGCGATCGAGTACCTCGCTCGCCAGGACGAGCGAGCCTGGACTCACGAGCTTCAGCTCACGCCGCGCGGCGACCGCTGGGTGCCGTAGCTACGCCCGCCCAGCGCTGATCTTCCGGCGTCCGGCACGAAAGAAGGAACGCTCGGCCGGGGGGCGAACAAGCACGTGCCGGCCGGTGATCAACATTAGTCCCGGGGTTGACGGCATAGCCGGCCGGCACAACTATCTCCTCCTCCTCAGACGCCTCGGACCGGGATCGGGGCAAGCCCACTCGACATTGCCGCGGGAGCCTAGAACTCCCGTGGCGATTGGGCTTCCTGCGTTTACTGCGTTTCCTGCACTAGGCTGAGGCCCGTGCTGCCCGGGTTCGACTACACAACCGTGGAAACGTCGGGCGCTGAGATCCGCATCGCGTCTGCGGGTTCCGGCCCCCCGCTCCTGCTGCTGCACGGCTACCCCCAGACACATGCGATGTGGCACGGTGTCGCTCCTCGGCTCGCTGAGACGCACACCGTGATCTGCCCCGACCTGCGAGGCTACGGGGAGAGTTCGAAGCCAACCGGCGACCCCGATCATGCCCGGTACTCAAAGCGCGCCATGGCCGGTGACATGGTGGAGGTCATGCTCCGGCTGGGCGTAGATCGGTTCGACGTGGCAGGCCACGATCGCGGCGGACGTGTCGCGCACCGACTCGCGCTCGACCACCCGGGGGCTGTTTCCCGCGTCGCGTTGCTCGACATCGTTCCAACGCTCGATGTCTTCGAGAGCGTCGACAAGGACGTCGCGATGGGCACGTACCACTGGTTCTTCCTCAGTCAGCCGTACGACCTGCCGGAACGACTGATCGCTGCGGATCCGAGCTTCTACCTGCGCTGGCACCTACGAGCGTGGAGCGGCGGTGTCGACGATTTCTTCTCGACTGAGGCCGTCTCGGCGTATGAGCAGGCGTTCAGCGATCCGGCGATGATTCACGCGACCTGCGAGGACTACAGAGCCGGCGCGACGATTGATCTCGAACACGATGCCGCCGACCGCCACCAGAAGCTCGAATGCCCTGTGCTCATCCTCTGGGGGTCGAGAACAAAGCCCAGCGATCTCGTCGCCGTATGGCGGGAGCGCGCGCTGGACGTGCGCGGCCAGAGCCTCGACGCCGGCCATTTCCTCGCCGAGGAGCTGTCGAGCGAGGTAACCGCGCTGCTCGCGGACTTCTTCTCCGCCGACGGTTAACCGTCCCCCTTCTGGGGGAGTCGATCGCCACCCCCGCCGCTCATAATTCCACCTGCGGTCGAGTCACAGCAGTGTGAGCCTGGCAGCGCCCCGATGTCGATGCGTCCCGACACCTCTCTAATCCGGTCCCAAGCCAGGAGCGAAGACGGCTTTACGCTGATCGAACTGCTCGTCGTCACGATCATCGTCGGGATCTTGCTGACGATCGCCGTCCCGAGTTATCTCGGTATGCGCGAGCGCGCCAGCGACTCCGCCGCCCAGTCGGTGATACGAAGCTCGATTCCTGCGATCGAGGCCTACAAGACCGACAACGACACGTACGTCGGTGTCTCGCCGGCGGCCCTCATTGCCGCCTACGGTCACGACTACAGCGGGATCGTGATTCCGACAGCCACCACGACGGCCTACTGTGCGCAGGCCACGGTCGGAGCCAAGACGTTCTCAGTGAGCGGGCCCGACGGCGACGTCGTCGCCGGC
>JAUVPB010000231.1 GCA_030598925.1 Actinomycetes bacterium | reverse complement strand
CGCGTCACCGCGCGTACCGCCTCGGTCGAGGGGTCGGAGTCGGCGGGATCGGCGACCTGGCCTCCCCGCAGGGCGTTGTCGATGCCGATCACGCCACCGGAGCGCACGACATCAACACATAGCTCGTAATAGCGCGAATACGACTCCTTGTCGGCGTCGATGAACGCGAGATCGAAGCTGCTAGACGGGCCACCGGCCTCGGCCTTCAGCGACTCGAGCGTCTCGACAGCCGGCCCGAGTCGGGCGTCGATCTGCGCGTCGACTCCGGCCTCGCGCCAGTAGCGGCGAGCGATCTCGGTCGTCTCATCGTTGATGTCGCACGTGACAATCTTCCCGCCGGCGCCCATAGCAAGGGCCATACACGCGGCGCTGTAACCGGTGAACGTGCCGATCTCGAGCACCTGCCGCGCGTCGAGGAGCTCGACCAGCCAGCCCATGAACTGGCCTTGCTCGGGCGATATCTGCATCTCGGCGCGTGGCAGCGTCGCCGTCTCCTCTCGCAAGCGTCGGAGCGCGTCGGGCTCGTCGACCGACTCGCGCACGATGTACTCGCGCAGCGCGGCTGTCATCGCGAGAGTTTCCAGCGCCATGACGAGCTAGGCTAGACGGCCGCGGGGCAGCCGGCCGGCGCACGGCACTCGCGGGAGCCAGCGACGGCTCGGGGCCACGGTTCTCGGTAGGGTCGCCAAATCGTGGGTGCCGCCCAGCCCGACCTGCTTTCGCCGGCTCCGAGCCGGGCGTGGGCGCAGTTCGACCTCGCGGCCCTGAGCGGAAACCTCGGCGAGATCACTCGGCGCGTCGGCCGTGAGGTCGACCTGATCCCCTCCGTCAAGGCCGACGCATACGGGCATGGTGTGGTTCCCGTCGCCAAGGAGCTCGCGTCCGCCGGCGTCTTCGCACTGGCGACGGGCAGCATGGCGGAGGCCATCGAGGTCCGGCGCGCGCAGGTCGCGACCCCGATCCTGCTGTTTCCTGGCTGGCTTCCCGACGCGATTCCCTCGATTCTCGAGCACGACCTCACACCGGCGCTCGATCGGCTCGAGCTCGCCCAGGAGCTCTCGGCATGCGCGTCGTCGCCGGTGTCGGTCTGGCTCAAGGTCGACGCAGGTCTAGGTCGACACGGCGTGCCACTCGACGATGTCGTCACGTTCGCGGAGGCCGTGCAGAAACTGCCGCAGGTCGAGCTCGCGGGCGTGTTAACACACCTTCCATTCGTGGATCGAACGGGCCGGGACTGGGCTGCGGAGGGCGTCGCGAGCTTCGGGTCCGCCCTACGGTCGCTCGAAGCACGGGGCCTCGCACCGCCACACAGTCAGGCGCTCAGTAGCGCGGGTGCGCTTGCCGGCCTCGACGATCCAAGTACTGCCATCTGCCCGGGCCACGCGCTATACGGGATCCCGCCGGCCGACGCCGGAGTGATGTCGATGAGTGGGATCGAGCCCGTCGCGCGGTCGATCACGACTCGCCTCGCTCGCGTAGCCTCGCATGCGGTCGCGCGCTCTGTAGGCGTGGGTGGCGCACGCACGCTGCCAGCCGGGGCCACTACCGGCGTCGTATCGCTCGGACGCCGCGACGGCTACCGCTGGGATGCGGATCAGCCGGCCGAGATGCTGGTGCGTGGGGAGCGAGCGCCGGTGATCGGCCTCTCGCTCGAACACGTCATGCTGGACCTCACGCAGATACCGGGCGCGAAGCCCGGCGAGGAGGTCGTCGTCCTTGGCGAGCAGGGCGACGCGGAGATCACGCTCGCGGAACTCAGCGCGTGGCGGCGCTCGACGCCGGTCGAGACCCTGCTCGACTTCGCCGGCCGCATCGAGCGCCGATACAGCCGAGCAACCTAAGGGCGCGAGAGAACGTCGATCGAATCGCCGACGCGGACCTCGCCAGGCTCCACCGTTGTCCAGTAGATGCCGCGCAGGTTCTGAGCTCGGAGTGCCTTTCCCGAGACGAGCCGGAGAGCGTCGGTTCCGAAGCGTTGCTTGAACTTCGCGCAGCCGTCGTGCGGCATGGTCGAGACCTCGACAAGCGATTCCCCCACCCGCAGGCGCGAGCCGACCGGCAGATTCGCCGTTGTCAGGTCGAGGTCGACGAACAGGTTGTCTCCGAAGACCGTCAGCTCCTGGTCATTCCCGATCAGCTCGGCCACGTCTTGGCGCATCACGGTGAGCTGCATGTCGGGGCGATCGGTGAGCAGCCTCCCCCAGCGATCTCCAGGCACGCCGCCCTCGGGCGTCAGCGTGATCTGCTCATGCGTGTGCCGCGTACCGTCGGCGTGTCGAGCGACGATCAGCCTGACGCCACCGTGATCCCGCGGAGCCACGGGCAGCGCAGCGATGCCGGCCTCGAGCGTGTCGAGGGAGAGGTGTCGCGTGTCGTCCCCTAGGGGGCCATAGTCCTCAGGTCCGCCTGCCATGTCATGCGACTCTAGCGGGCAGCAGCACGCGACCGAGATGCTCCTCGAGCGCTTCCCAAGCCGGAGGAGCGGCTCGGAACCCGAGGTGGCCATCGGGCCGCAGGAGGCAGAGAGCAGGCTCGTCAGCGCCGAATCGCTCGTGGAGAGCACCTCCCGCATCCCAGAGGTGCTCGCCCCACGCGTCGGTCAGCTCAATGGCGCTGCGTGTCACGAGGTACGTCTGAAGGTACGACCCGTATCGGCTTGCCACATCGCGCGCGCGCGCGAGTTCCTTCCCCGCAGCGATCACGTCGGTGTCGTTGAGCAGGACGAGCAGGGTGAAGCCCGAGGCCGCGATGCGTTCGTGCAGACGGAGCTGGCCGTCCTGTCCCTGCAACTCCTCGGTGTCACCAACCCGTGCCCCGAGGCACACGCCGTCAAGACACTGGCCGCGTACAGCGTCGCCGGCGCGAGGAGGCAGCATGGCCTCGCTGATGATCGGGCTCTCCTCGTACGTGAAGCCGATCTCCGACAGGCCAACGGCAGCCGCTCGACCGCCGTTCCCCGTCGCCAGACGGTCCATGATCTTGTGCGTCACCACGGGGTCCTGTTCCACCCAGCGGGTCTCGGCGGCCTCGCCGGAGCGCCCGATCGCCTCGGCGACAGGACGGCGCTCCGCTTCATACGAGTCGAGAAGCGCGTCGGACGAAGCGCCGCCCACGACGAGCGCGAGCTTCCAGCCCAGGTTGTAGACGTCCTGGATACCCGCGTTCATGCCGTGCCCCTGGATCGGGCTGCACACGTGTGCGGCGTCTCCCGCTAGCAGCACGCGGCCACGCCTGTAACCGTCCGCGACTCTGAAGTGGGTATGGAAGAACTGAGGCTCGTCGGGGTCCCGGAACTCCGCGCCCGGCGACAAGACCTCGAGGCCCTCACGCACCGCGTCGAGTGCCTCTGAGCCCTTCGACTGGGCGCGGAAGTAGATGCGCCAGCGACCGTCCGGAAGGGGCAGCGGGTTCACACCCGGCGCTTCCAGCTGCACAGCGGTCTCGTCGGCCGGATGACTCCACCCGGCCATGTGACCGTCGACGACACCCCACAGGGAGGGATAGTCGTGCCCCTCGAACTCGCATGCCACCGCCTTCCGCACTGCGCTGTTGTAGCCGTCGCAGCCAACGACGTAGCTCGCCGTGAGGCGCAGATTCCGACCGTCGGAATACCGCAATCCAACGTTCACGCTGTCTTCGGTCTGCTCGAGTTGCTCGAACTCGATCCCATGCTCGACCCGCCCGCCGAGCTGTTCGAGTCGCGCAGTCAGGATTCGCTCGGTCCGCTGTTCCGGGATGTTGAGATCGAATGGGAACCGGCTGTCGAGGCCGCCGAGCTGAAGGGAGCCAACGCGGGCGCCCAGCTCAAAGAAACCGACCGACCTGATGGCGTGACCGCAGGTGAGGAAGTCGTCCACGGCTCCCGTCGCCTCGAAGATCTCGAGCGTACGCGAGTGCACGACTGTGGCGCGATCCCAGCCAAGCGGCTCGAGCAGGCGCTCGACCAGCCGAAACCGCACTCCGCGTCGCGCGAGCTCGATGGCCAGCATCAGGCCGGTCGGGCCGGCCCCGATGATGAGGACTTCCGTTCTCTCGTCTCTCATCGCAGCCCCATATGCGAGCGTCCGATGCTACCAAGGTCAGACACCGTGATCCTTCGCCGGGAAGGCCTAGCTCGCCCAGACTCCGACCGCGTCGACGGCGACCGAGCAGCCGCAGACCCCCTGGATGCTCATCGTTGCCGTGACCTGGTTCGTGGTCGGGTCGATCCGCGTGACTGTGCTGTCTTGCTCGTTTACTACCCAGACGGAGCCCCGGCCCACCGCGACGCCGCCGATAGTGCGCGACACTGGGATCGTCTCGGCGACCCTGTTCGTTGCCGAGTCGATCCGGAACATGCTGTCCACGTTG
>JAUVPB010000194.1 GCA_030598925.1 Actinomycetes bacterium | reverse complement strand
GAAGCCGCCGCGAACCCGACGATGCCCCAGGCGAACATGCGCCGCCGCCCAAACCGGTCACCGGCCGCTCCAGCGACGAGATACAGCGCGGCGAGTGCCACCGAGTACGAGAGCACGACCCACTGCTGTCCGGTGAGTCCGAGATCGAGGTCGCGCTCGATCGTCGGGAGGGCGACGATCACGACCGTCGTGTCGATGAACGCGAGCGACGATCCGAGCGCCGTCGCCGCGAGCGTGAACCGTCTCGTGCGTCTCGTCGACGCGTCGGAACCGGTGTCTGATGTGGCTCCCACTGTGGTGGACATCACGAGATCATGCCGTGGTTGGTCACCGTGCGAGAATGCGTCGATGCCCGGGCGCCGCGCCGACAACCTCGTCCGCCCCTCTGTGCGCCAGCTTTCCGGCTACGTTCCGGGCGAGCAGCCGGCGGGTGCACGGCTGGTAAAGCTCAACACGAACGAGAACCCCTACCCGCCGTCGCCGAAGGTTCTGGAGGCGACGCGGGACGCTGTCGACGGTCGCCTGCGCCTCTATCCGGACCCGAGCGCAGAGCGGCTGCGCGGGCGTCTTGCCCGAGTCCATAAGTGCGAGCCGGAAAACCTCCTGGTTGGGAACGGCTCGGACGAGCTCCTCGCCGTGTGCATCCGCGCGTGCGCCGAGCCGCTGCGGTCGGTGGCTCCCTCGCGCAAGCGAGCCGCGACCGTGCAGTACTTCGACCCCAGCTACTCCCTCTACCCGGTCCTCGCCGACGCGCACGGCGCGCGACGCCACGCGGTCCCGCTGGCTGCCGATTTTGGGCTGCCGCCGCTCACGGCACGGGGCGGCACACAGGCCTGGGACACGAAGGCGGCGCTATCGCTGGTCACGACGCCCAACGCGCCGAGCGGACGCGGCTACTCGACAGCAGAGCTCAGACGGCTGTGTAGAGCGACCGACGGCGTCGTGGTGCTCGACGAGGCCTACGCCGACTTCGCCGCAGAGAACGCGCTCTCGTTGGCGCGCGAGCTTCCCAACGTCGTTGTGCTCCGCACGTTTTCGAAGGCTTACTCGCTCTGCTTTCAGCGAATCGGCTACGCGGTCGCCCGCCCGGAGCTGATCGCGGAGCTCGCCAAGGTTCGCGACAGCTACAGCGTGAACGGTCTAGGCCAGGTCGCTGCGGTTGCGACGCTCGCCGACCGTACGTATTACCGCCAGATCATCCGCCAGATCGTCGCCAGCCGCGAAGCGCTGGCGTTGGAGCTCGAAGAGCTCGGATTTCGGGTGCTCCCGAGCGAGACGAACTTCCTGCTCGTCGAGCCGCCCTGCCTGCCGGCCGAGCAATGGTTTCACGAGCTGCGTGCACGACGAATCCTCGTCCGCTGGTTCAGTGCGCGGCGCGTCCGCAAGTACCTTCGGATCACGATCGGCACCGACGACGAGATCGAGCTGCTGCTCCGGGCAGCCGAGCGCATCCTCGCGGCCTAGTCGCGATGCAGGCTCGCTGCCCTCGCTGTCCAACTGACGCCGTTTTCGAGCGGGGCTTTGCTCGGATCCGGCGTGAGCTCGACGTGAGCGTCGACTTTCCCGAGCCCGCCGTTCGCGAGGCGGCGGCTGCCGCGGATCGTGGGCCCGGCGTGCCGACAGGCGGGGGGCTCGAGCCGCGGGACGCTCGCGAGCTGCCCCTCCTCACGATCGATCCGGCCGGCAGCATGGATCTCGATCAGGCGTTCGCGGCCGAACGTCGGGCAGCTGGTATCCGCGTGCACTACGCGATCGCAGACGTCGCCGGCTTCATCGCCGATGGCGATGCGGTGTCGGCTGCGGCCCGCGACCGTGGCGTCACGCTGTACTTTCCCGACGTCCGTGCTTCGCTCCACCCAGAGGTGCTGAGCGAGGGTGCCGCGAGCCTGCTGCCAGGAGAGGATCGCCAGGCCATCCTCTGGCAGATCGACCTCGACCCGGACGGCTGGACCGAGCGGGTTGAGGTCGAGCGCGCCTTGGTACGTAGCCGGGAGGCGCTGTCGTATGTGGAGGCTCAAGGCCGCATCGAGAGCGGCACCGCTGACGAATCGCTCGCCCTGCTGCAGCCGATCGGTCAGCTTCGGCAGGAGCTCGAGCGCCGGCGCGGCGCCGTGAGCCTGAATCTGCCGACGCAGGAAGTCGTACATCGAGACAGCGGTTACGACCTTGTCTACGACAAGACCCTCCCCGTCGAGGGATGGAACGCGCAGATCTCACTGCTCTGCGGGATGGCTGCCGCCGAGTTCATGCTGCCGGGCGGTGTCGGCGTTCTCCGTACGCTGCCGGCTACCGACGAGCGTGAGATTCAGCGCCTCCGACGTGTCGCCAGAGCTCTCGGAATCGACTGGCCCGAAGGCACCCCTTACGCGGAGACGTTGCGCTCGATCGGCGGCGCGACGCCGCAGGAGGCGGCGTTTCTCCAGCAAGCCGTGACTGTGTTTCGTGGCGCCGGCTACGTCGGCTTCGACGGCGAGGCCCCGGCACTCGACTTCCACGGCGCCATCGCGGCTCCGTATGCTCACGTAACGGCTCCGCTGAGGCGCGTTGGAGACCGCTACGCGAACGAGGTCGTTCTGGCGCTCGCGGCCGATCGTGAGCCTCCCGCCTGGGCGCGCGACGCTCTTGGTGAACTCCCGTCCGTTCTCGGCGACGCGCAGCGGCGGAGTCGAACCGCCGAGCGGGCCACCATCGACTTCGTCGAGGCCGTCGTGCTGGCCGACCGGGTCGGGAAGGTGTTTGCCGCTGAGGTGATCGACGTCGACGGCGACGACCTCCGCGTCCAGATTCGCGATCCGGCCGTGATTGCGAGCCTGCACGGGAAGGCCGCGTTGGGATCACAGGTCGAGGTTCGCCTTACCGGCGTCGAGCCCGAGGCTCGGAAGGTCGAGCTCGAGCTGCTCCCGTAGGATCCGGCGCGAGGAGGATTCCGAATGGCTGAGACTTATCCCCGCGACCTGGTCGGCTACGGGCGCAGGCCGCCCCACGCCGGCTGGCCCGGCGACGCGCGAATCGCTGTTCAGTTCGTGATCAACTACGAAGAGGGCGCGGAGAACTCGATTCTTCACGGCGACGCCGCCTCGGAGTCGCTGCTCACCGAGTTCGGTTTCGCGCTGCCGCGCGAGGGGGAGCGGTACCTGCCGGTCGAATCGATGTACGAGTACGGCAGCAGGGTCGGCTTCTGGCGGCTCCACCGGCTGTTCACCGAGCGTGGCGTCCCGATCACGGTGAACGGCGTGACGATGGCGCTCGAGCGGAACCCCGACGCTGTGAGCGCGATGCTGGAGGCAGGGTGGGAGATCTCCTGCCACGGCTACCGCTGGATCGACCACCACGGCATGCCGGAGGAGACGGAACGGGAGCACATCCGCATGTCGATCGAGACGCAAACGCGCGTCGCGGGCTCGCGGCCGCTTGGCCACTTCCTTGGACGCCGGAGCGAGAACACCGTCCGTCTGATCGCCGAGGAGGGCGGGTTCGTCTACAGCCAGGACACCTACGCGGACGAGCTCCCGTACTGGGTCGTCGAGTCGGATCGTCCGCTGCTGATGCTCCCGTACACCGCCGACGTCAACGATCATCGGTTCGCGACCTCACCGGGCTTCGACTGGGGCGAGCCTTTCTTCGCCTATCTACGCGACGCCTTCGACGTGCTCTACGACGACGGGGCCGAGTCGCCACGGATGATGGCGATCGGGTTGCACGGCCGCCTGGTCGGGCGGCCCGGACGTTTCGCGGCGCTACGCCGCTTTGTGGAGCACGTGCAGGGCCACGATCGCGTGTGGTTGGCGCGTGGTATCGACATCGCGAACCACTGGCGTCAGCTTCATCCCTTCACTGACTAGGACGTCGCCGGCGTCGGCCCACGACATCGTTTCGCTCAGGCGCGCCTAGTCGCTGGTGAAGCCGACGGTCTTGTGCGTGCCGTCGCAGAACGGCTTGTTCGATGAGGCGCCGCAACGGCAGAGCGCGGTCTTCGTGCCGTGCCAGGCCTCACGTCCGCTTCCCGCCATGACCGTGACGTTGCCCTGAAGGAGCAGGGGGCCGTTCTCGGCCGACTTGATGGCGAGCGGGCCGCCGCTCTCCTCGAGCGCCTCTCCGGTCTGGCCCACGGCTCCGCGGTCGGTGAACTCGGCGTCCTCGTGGCTGTTGTCGCAGAAGGGCTTGTTCTTCGACTGCCCGCAGCGGCACAGCGCGGCGCGGAAGCCGAGGCCCGGCGCATCGTCCGGTGCGCCCTCGATCTCGAGCTCGCCTCGCACGTAGAGGGGCCCCTGATTCGAGACCGTGACCGTGTTGCGGGAAACAGCTTCCTCGGTCTTGCCGTCGTCACGGCGCGAGAGGCTGAGCGCTCCGCTTGGGCAGCGCTCGACGACCGCCTCGATCGCGTCGATCACGGCTTCATCGGGCTGGCACCACGGCTTCCGACCGGGTTCAAAGAGCGCCCCTTCAGCTCGGGTGCACTCGCTGACATGGATACACAGCCGCCCGTCCCAGCTCACGTCGACCTTGTCGCCTTTGAACTCGAAGACTTTCTGCTCGCTCACAGGGCTTCCTCTCGATCGTCGTGCGTACTGGGATACGGCCGTGTCGCGAGACTAGCGCGCCGTACCTAGGGAGCCGAGAACGTGTCTCGGCGCAGGAACTCGCCGCCGCCGACGCCGCCGACGAAGTCACGGTCACGCGCGAGCGTGCGTCCTCGAGACATGACGACGGACGGGCCGCCATTCACCTTGATGCCTTCGAAACTCGAGTAGTCGGTGTTCCCGTGGATGTGCTCGACGCCGAGCGTCCGCTCTCCTTCGGGATCCCAGATCACGATGTCAGCGTCCGAGCCGACTGCGATGTCGCCCTTGCGCGGGTAGAGGCCGAACAGCTTCGCCGGGCTTGTCGATACGACGTCGACGAACCGGTTGATGCTGATCCGCCCCTGCTCCACGCCGTGGCTGTACACGATCGAGGGTCGTTCCTCGATTCCGGGCGCGCCCTGGATCATGTAGCGGAAGTCGTCGAGGCTCTGATCCTTGAAGTCCTTCAGCGGCCACGCAGAGTGATCTGTGGCGACCGCTTGCAGCGTGCCGAGCGCGAGAGCACGCCAGAGCGGCTCCTGATTCGACGCCGGCCGCAACGGTGGCGCCATCACCCATTTCGCGCCGTCGTCTTGGAGGTAGCGGCTCTCGTCGAGCACGAGGTACTGCGGGCACGTCTCGCCGTAGACCTCGACTCCGCGCGCGCGTCCGCGCGCGATCTCCTCGACGGTCAGCGCGCTCGACACGTGGACGATGTAGAGGGGCGCGTCTGCGAGCCCGGCGAGCGTGATCGCACGGTGTGCGGCCTCCGCCTCCAGCTCGGCGGGGCGGCTGCGAGGCCAGAACTCGACCCCGAGGTCACCCGCCTCGGCATAGCGGTCTTGCAGCACCTGGATCGCATCGCCGTTCTCGGCGT
>JAUVPB010000082.1 GCA_030598925.1 Actinomycetes bacterium | reverse complement strand
GTTCCTGTAGGGCGCTCATGTTGCTCCTCTCGTGGTGATTCGCAGCTCGTGAATGGTGCCGTCTTCGAGTGGCTCAGCAAGCGCCCTGTTGACGGCGCGGTGCTGCTCGAGTAGCGGCGCCCCGGCGAAGGACGCATCGACGACGAGAACCTGGAAGTGGTCGCCTGCCCCCGTCCGATCAGCGACTTCTGTCTCGATCGCGTCGGGAAACGCCTGCCGGAGCAACTCTCGTAGTCGGTCAACGCTCATGTCGTCCGCACATGATGCCTGGCCGCATGCTCGGCGCGCTGCGCGTTGCGTCGAGCAGGTTAGGAGACGATGAGTCCGCCGCCGCCGAGCGAGCCGTCTTCGTCACGAGCCTCAACGGGTTTCGACGTCGTGCCTGCGTCCTCGAGCGAGGTCGTCACCGCCGAATCTTGCTCCGCCGTACGTCGCTTGAACTCCTCGACGAGGATGGCCTCAACGATCCGGGCGGCTGCGAAGCCATCGCCGTACGGGTTCTCAGCGCGAGACATGCCGGCGTAGGCCTCGTCATCGACCAACAGCCTGCGGGCGGCACCAACGATGTCGCTCGCGCGCGTGCCGACGAGCTGTGCCGTTCCGGCGTCTATACCTTCGGTACGCTCCGTTACGTCGCGCAGGACGAGCACGGGCTTGCCGAGCGCGGGCGCCTCCTCCTGAATGCCGCCCGAGTCCGTCAACACGAGGTGCGCACGCTCGAGAGTGCGAGCGAGCTCCGGATAACTCAATGGCTCAACCAGCTTGACCCGTGCGCTGTCGCCGAGCTCGGCGTGGACGGTCTCGCGGACGGTCGGATTCGGGTGCACGGGGACCACGACGCGCAGGTCGTCGTATGTGTCCGCCAACGCTCTGACGGCGCGACAGATACGCCGCATTGGCTCGCCAAAGCTCTCACGTCGATGGGTCGTGACGAGCATGAGCCGGTGCGATTCGTCAAGATCGTCGAGGAACGGCGGCGCACTCGCGGGCGATTCGATCACCTGGTAGAGGGCGTCGATCACCGGGTTCCCCGTCACGATCACTGAACCGGCGTCGATGCCTTCGCGTTCGAGGTTCGCGAGCGCGGTGTCCGTTGGCGCGAAGTGAAGATCGGCTGTCGCGGCTGCGACGCGCCGGTTCACCTCCTCCGGGAACGGTTCTCGCGGGGTGTGCGATCGCAGACCCGCCTCGACATGCCCAACTCGAGCTCCGGCGTAAAACGCGGCGAGACTAGTGATTGCCGCCGTCGTGGTGTCTCCCTGAACCAGGACCCAGTCGGGCTGTTCCTCCTGGAGGACGGGCTCAAGTCGATCGAGGACCGCCGCAGCCACAGCCGTGGGTGACTGGCCCGGGCGCATGACATCCAGGTCGTAGTCTGGCTTGACGTCGAAGACCTCGAGAACTTCGTCGAGCAGCTCGCGATGCTGGCCTGTGACGCATACGCGGCTCTGCAATCCACGCCGCTCTAGTTCGCGCACGACTGGCGCCATCTTGATGGCTTCAGGTCGCGTTCCAAAGATCGAGAGTACGCGGACAGCCGCAGCGGAAGGTCCCAGCATCTGACGAAGATTGCGATGGAAGCGACGTCGGCACCACTACTCTTCTGGGTAGGTCGGCCACCCCATTGGGGTAGCAGTGCTCACCCGTTGAGGAGCGGCGGCTGCTGAGCGCGCGTCGAGGCTCGGAGTCGGACGGGTCGTGATCGCGTGGGTCGGTCTAGACGACGGCGCCACCACGATGGGCGATTAGAGCACCGAAGACGCGAGCACCTCGAGCGATACGAACTCGCCGGCCAGCGTATGCTGTCTTGTAGCCGCCCCACTCGCCCACCGTAGCGCCCGGCCCCAGGATCAGGTCGCGCTCCGCGAACAGGTTGCGACTCAGTGCCGCCTCTCCCAGAACGTGGATGTCCTTACGGGCGACGAGGTTACCCTCGATCACGGCGCCCGGCATGACCAAGATCGAACCGTGAGCCTTCACGGACCCCTTGACGCGGCAGCCGCGACCAATGCGCACGTCTGAATGCACGACGATGTCTCGATCGGCCACGTAGCCGGTCGGCAGGCTCAGGCGCCGCTTGCCCCAGACCACGACGTCTTCGATTGTGGGTGGATCAGCTTCTTCGGGTTCGTGCTCGACCTTGCCAACCGCGACGATCGGATGCCCCCAGAGCCGTCGGAAAGAACTACCGAGGGCAAGTTCGAGGACGCCTCCGCAGGCCGCTGACATGCCGAGCGAGCAACGCTCGCCTGCCATGATTCCCTCTTCAGCGTCGGCGGCGGCCTGCACGGCTGCGCCATCCGCCAGCATCAACCAGCCATCGGTCGCGATCGCGCCGAGGCTCGCATGGCGCCCGATCCGCGCGTTGCCACGCGCGTACGCTCGACTCACACGTGCCTCCGCTACGTCGAGGACACCGCCACAGGTGACGGTGACGACGCTGCGCCCATTGTCGAGAAGGAGGTCGGAGTCCGCTGCGATCGCGTCTCGACCGTCCCCCGTGAGCGTGCCGAGAGCCGCACGGATCTCCCTCCCGGCTTGCCGCGGGTCCCGGACCGACGCGAGATCGATGGAGAGAGGTTGATCGTCACGGGGTCGGCGCAGCTCTCTGAGCGCGGGCAGTAGCGGCAGTGTCGCCACACCCAGAAAGGCCAAGGTGATGAACGCGAGCTTCATGCGGAGGCCTCGTTCATCCGTTTCGTCTTATGCCATTCCGGTGCCCGGCCACGCGCGACATCGAGGAGCGCGTCGAGGAGTCCGAGCGTGACCGCGCACGTATTCACGAAGTACATGGCGAAGAGCATCGGCAGCAACGTCAGCCGTTGGCGGCCGCCGTCAATCAGGACCGCGGAGCCAATCTGGAAGAAGGGCGCGAAGTTGCCGAACGCGTTGTATGCCACGGCGAACAACCCGAGCACGACAGTGGCAAGGCCCACCTGCTCGCCCAACATGAAGAGGGCCGTGTTGGCGACGAGGCTCGAAGCGAGGAGCGGCGGCACCAGGTAGATGAAGAGGATCAGCAACGCGTCAAGCTTCTGCCAGCGCGTCAGATAGGGGGAGCGGACGACCGCTACGAGCCGTCTGAAGAGCACTTGCGTGTGGCCACGCGCCCACCGTCGTAGCTGCTTGAAACGCCCGGATAATGCGGTCGGGACCTCCTCGTAGCATTCGGCCCAGTTCACGTAGGCGATGCGCCACCCGCTCGCAGCAAGCCTGTACGTAGCGTCGGTATCCTCGGCGAGCACCCTGACGTCGAAGCCGCCAAGACTGGTCATCACCGAGCGGCGAAAGCCACCGACCGTCCCGCCGTACTGAGGCACCAGCCCGAACGTGTGACGCTGCTGCTGGTCGACCTGATACCCGCCGGACCGTTCGAGATCGAGTAGTCGGGTCAGCACGTTGGTGCTTGTGTTCCGTGGCACGACCCGACCCATGACGGCTCCGACCTCCGGGTCGGCGAACGCCGATGCGAGCCCGTTGATGAGGTCGCCGGACGGCTCGTAGTCGGCGTCGAACACGAGCGTCGCATCGTTGCTCGACATGCCCATGGCGTCATTCAGCCCGGCCGGCTTCCCGCGCAGACCCGTGCGACGAGTCAACGGTCGAATCGTCTCGTATCGAGAGGCGTAGTCGGCGATGATCTCGGCCGTGTCATCAGCGGAGTGATCGTCGATCGGTATGACCTCGAACTTCTCGCTGCCTCGCGCGTCGACGACCAGGTCAAGCACCCGAGACGCGACGGCGCTCTCGTTGTGCATCGGGATGAGCACGGTGAGCGGGTCCTCGTTCGAGTCGAGAAGCTCGTGGTAGGCACTCCGCTGCGGCCGGAACAGGCGACCTGCCGTGAGAACAAGGTGACGCGCCGCGTAGATCGCCATGAAGAAGACCACCAAGCCGATCCAACCCCAGAGGAGGTTTACGACCACGACCAGACCCGCCTTGGGTCGCCACGCTCGAGCCGCGACGAGACACGAACGAGCATCGCCGAGAAGATCGCGATCCCACCGATGAAGTCGAGTAGTGGGCCGAAGTTCAGGAAGAGAGGTGCCATGAGCACGGAGCTACCAGCGTCCAGCGCTTCGGCGAAGAACCCGTAACGAACAACGGACAACACGACGCCGAACATCAGCACGAGTAGGAGCATGGAGAGCCGCTCCCACGCCCGGAACGGCACCGACAGGCTCGCTACGCCCAGAAGCAGTGGGAGAACGAGCCACGTCAGCACGCTGGTTTCTGCGTACAGCGAGGCGAACGCGTCGCCGGCGTAGGGCGGGCGCCCCGTGGCGAGCATGAACATCGCGGCGCCGCCGATGAGCATCGCTTCCGCGATCAGAATGCCGCGAAGCATCGGGTTCCAGGAGCCGGCGTAGGCGACCGCGACGGCCCCGACGCCCGCCGCTGCCATGATCCCGACCAGGACGGTCGGGCCCGGCACCCAGATGTTGAGCTCCATGACGGGCAACTCACCGCGAAAGAACTCCTGCGTGGTGACCGCGCCTGCATCGAGCAGCCGCAATGCCGCCGCGTACAGCTCGAGAAGCCGGGGCAGCAGCACGACGAGCGCTACTTCAAAGGCGGCTATCGCGACGATCGAGAAGGCGATCCGCGGCACGGAGAAAACCGGTCGCCGGGTCGCCCGCGGGGGTCTAATGCCCGCGGTTTCGTGCGGCGAAGCGGCTGGGTGCGTCGCCTCCATATACAGCCGGCTCGGCGTCAGGCCGCCCGCGGCTCGACGAGCTCCTCGACGCACTGACGCAGCTCGTCTGCGGTGAACGGCTTGGTGAGGTAACCATCAGCCCCGGCCTTGAGACCCTGAGCGACATCGCTGCTCGCGGCTCTGGCCGTCAGGAACAAAACGGGCGTGCCGGTCGTCTGCGCCCCGGAGCGTAGGCTTTCGAGGACGTCCAGACCAGAGCGCTTCGGCATCATCCAGTCGAGAATGCAAACTGCCGGTTGGCGCTCGATTGCGAGCTGGAGAGCCTCGTCACCATCGACCGCCGTCACGACTTCGAAGCCGCTGCGTTCAAGCAGACGCGCCGCGAGCGTTCGGATGTCTTTGTCGTCGTCGGCGACGAGCGCAAGCGGCAGGCCGGACCGTCCGGCCCGCACCGCGCCGAACTCGACGGGGTCGAGAATGCTCGGCTGTCGCTCTCTGAGGCGCATCACGTCGACGTCCACTGGCACCGCATCAGGCTCAACGTCGGATCGCTCGCGAGCCGCCGGGCTCGCGGGGCTCGCCGTCTCAGGTCCCTCTAGCCTCTGCGAGGCGCCCTGCGGGACGCCGCCGTCCGGCGATGGCTGGCGCATTCGCCCGAGCTCGGGGGGTGGCGCAATCGCGAGGTCGAAGTCTGCCGACGTCCCTGACAGCAATCCTCCCGCGAGCGTCTCGTTGGCGCTCGAATCCATCGTCGGCACGGAACGGCCGACGTCCGAGCTTGGGGTCGAACTCGCCCCCACCCGCATGCGAGCTGCCGCCCTCGTAGATTGCGCTTGCCGCCGGCTGCGTAGCGCGGTGAGTACGCCGGCAGCTCCCGCCGCCGCGCCCAGACCCACGTAGATGCGTCTCATCTTCCTGCTCCTTTCACGATTCCGTCGAGCCGTTGCTCGACGGAGTCACTCTCTTCCCACTCAGGGACCTGAAACGTCGACCCGTCATCGCTGATAGCTGGAAGCGTCACGCGAAATGTCGAGCCGACGCCTTCCTCACTCGTGACCTCCACGCTGCCCGCATGGGCGTCGATGATCGCGCGCACGATCGCAAGGCCGAGACCCGTACCCGGAATCTTGCGAGTCGTGGCGCTCGTGGCCCGGAAGAATCGCTCGAACAGCCGATTCTGCTCTGCGGCGTCGATGCCGATCCCGGTGTCCCTCACTTCGAGCACGACGTCGTCGAGCTGATTTCGAAGTCTGACCGTCACAGCGCCACCCGACGGCGTGAACTTGATCGCGTTCGAGACGAGATTGTCGACCAGCTGCGCAAGCCGCTCTGTGTCGCCGCTGATCCGGCACGGCATCGACGTATCCGCAAGCACCGCCACGCCCTTGGCCTCGGCCCGTGCTCGCTGGCCTTCCACCGATTCCGACACGATCGCCGCCAGATCAAGCGTGCCCGGCTGGATCGAGAGGCGTCCAGCATCCAGTTGCGCGACGAACAGAAGATCGTTCACGAGCCTGAGAAGCCGGTCCGCATTCCGTCCCACGGTGTCGAGCGCCTCGCGTTGGATGTCCGGCAGCTCATCTCGCTCCGGAAACCCGATCTCGAGGTAGCCGAGAATCGACGTCAGGGGTGTGCGAAGCTCGTGTGACACGAGCGCAACGAACTCGTCCTTTGTCCGGTCAAGCTGCTTGAGGTTCTCGTTCTGACGCTCGAGCTCACGGGCCTCGTCGACGCGTTCAGTCACGTCTCGGTAGTGCCAGAGGTGCCCGGTGATCTGCCCGTCGCGCTCGAGCGGCGCGTAGTCGCGCTCGAGAACCCGGCCGTCGGCGAAATGGATGATCTCCCCGCGAGCGGCAACCGCCGCCTCGCGGAGTTGCTCCGCACGACCCAGCACTTCGTCCGCGTCGACCGCGTACGCGCGGAAGGCTTGATCGACGTCGCGCATGCCCGCACTCGCGACGTCTTCAGGCGTGCCGTCGAGACGGAGGTCTCGCAGAAGCACGGTGTTGATTCGCCTGATCCTCCCTGAGGCGTCTTCTATGAGCAGGCCCGACTGCATGCTCGAGAGGAGAGCGTCCAGCACGTCTGCGCCTAGCTCCGCGCCGGCCTGAGCGCCGTCAACGTGCGAGTCAGGCTGTTTCGCCCGTCCGGCGCGCCAGAGCCTGCCGCGAGCACGCAGCTTGGAACCAGTCTTGGCCATCAAGGGGCTTATCGGCCTGAAACTGCGCGGCCTAGAGGCGCGAACGTGCCGGTCTCAGCTCACGAGATGGCCCGCTATCGGGCCTGTGCAGAAAGGCTTACGAGCGCGTGCCGAAGTCAGTGACGGCGATAGTCACGTCGAAGCCGCGAAAGACACCGCGCGCTGAGCGCATCCGCACGACCGCGACCCCGACGCTCCGCCAGCCCGCGTCGAGCATGTTGCGTCGATGACCCGGACTGTCACGCCAGAGAGCGATCGCACGTTTCCCACTGAGGCTGCCGGACGACCACAACAGGTTTTCGCCGACTCGCCAGGATCGGAATCTGGTCACGCGGTAATAGCGCCTAACGCGAGCGTCGAAGCTCTCTCCGTTCGCCGAGTCGTGGCTGAAGAATCCCTTGACCGCCATCGCTCTTGCATGGGCCATAGCCGCCTGCCGTAGCCGCTTCTGCGCCTTCACGGGCGGCCGACCCTGGGCACGCCGGTACGCGTTGAGCACGCGCAGCACTCGCTTCTCCAATTGCCTGAGCCGCACCGGTTTAGACCCAACTACCGTGGCCGCGACCCGCGGCACGGCCGAGTCGGATGATGCGAGCGGCGGTGCACCGGGCGTCGCCGCCGCCGGAGTGACCGTCAGAGCGAGCGCGACGAAGAGAGTCGAGAAGGTCGCCGAGCCAAGCCGGGCGCAGCGGCGACGGCGCGAGCGTGCGCAGGCTATGGGAGAACCTTGCCGGGGTTCATGATGCCGGTGGGATCGAGGGCATCCTTGACGGCACGCATCATGCCGACAGCCGCCGCTCCGTGTTCGAGCTCGAGAAAACCGATCTTCCCGTACCCGATGCCGTGCTCGCCCGTGCTGGTTCCTTCGCGCTCCAGCGCGTCCCGCAGCATGCGGTCGTTGACCGCCTTGGCGAGCGCGAGCTCGGACGGCTCGTCGGGATCGATGAGAAAGACGACGTGGTAGTTGCCGTCACCGACATGGCCCAGGATCGTCGCCGTCAGACCGCACTCGTCGATGTCCGCGCGAACGGCGCGGATCGACCCGGCGAGCTGCGAGATCGGCACGCACGCATCGGTCGCGAAGCCCTTCGATCCGGGCCGCAGCGCGAGCGCGGCGTAGTAGGCCGTGTGTCGCGCCTCCCAGAGGCTCGACCGCTCCTCTTGGTCGGTCGACCAGACGAAGTCATCGCTGCCGAGCTCCGCCGCGATCTCGCCCACCTCATCCGCCTGCTCTCGGACGCCGGCCGCTGAGCCATGGAACTCGAAGAAGATCGTGGGCTTTTCTGCATACGAGAGGTTCGACAGCTCATTCGACGCGGCCATCTGAACCTCGTCCATGAGCTCCATGCGGGCGACCGGGATGCCCAGCTGCACGACCTGCATCGCGCAGTCGACAGCGGCGTCCATGGTCGGAAACGCACTGACCGCAGCGGCGATCGCATCGGGAATGCCAAACACCCGAAGCGTGACATCGGTCACGATCCCGAGGGTCCCCTCGGAACCGATGAACAGACGCGTGAGGTCGTAGCCGGCCGCCGACTTCCGCGCGCGAGAGGCGGTACGCACGACCTCGCCGGCGGGCGTGACGACCGTGAGCGAAAGCACGTTCTCCCGCATGCCGCCGTAGCGCACCGTGGTCGTGCCGGTAGCGCTCGTTGACACCATCCCTCCGATCGTCGCGTCGGCGCCTGGATCGACGGGAAAGAACAGACCGTCAGGCGCAAGCCTGTCCTCCAGCTGCTTGCGTGTGACCCCTGCCTCGACGGTGACATCCAGATCCCCGGTGTTCACGCTCAGGATGCGATTCATCCGCGTCATGTCGATGGAAACGCCACCGTGAAGTGCCGCCAGGTGGCCCTCGAGCGACGTTCCCGCTCCATGGGGGACCATCGGCGCACCGTATGCCCGGCACAGATCCACTACGCGTACCACAGCCTCTGCCGAGCTCGGGAACACCACGATGTCCGGCGGCGCGATCGGATGGTATGACTCTCCCCCTCCGTGCTGCTCACGCAGCCCATCGCTGGTCGTGATCGCGTCAGCACCAAGAACGGATCGGAGCTCGTTTGCGAGCTCGCCGATCGTTGTAGCAGTCAGCTCCAGGTCGAGTTTCATCTACTGCATACGATAGAGCCGTCGGGGCATCGCGTACACCCGACACGCTCGATGCGCACTCTCGATACCTACCGCCAACGCTTACTAGAACGCGAGAACCGGCGCTGGGATGAAGCGCACGCCGTCGACACGTGCGGTTGGGCCGTGCCGGCGGACCAGCGCACGATCGCAGGCAGGGCGTCGGGCTTCCTGTACGCGGGTACGCACGTGCGGCTGGCCCGAGCGATGCTCAGCAGCGTGGGTCACACGTCGTCCCACGCGACGTTCGTAGACCTTGGCTCCGGCAAAGGCCGCGTACTGTTGCTGGCACAGGAACGCTCGTTCATCGACGTGGTCGGCGTCGAGTACAGCGGCGAACTGCACGCCACGGCAGAGGCGAATATCGCCGCGTTTCCAATGGCGGCAGGGCGCGGGCGCGCCCGCGCCCTGCTCCTAGACGCCCCTGACTTCGTGTTTCCCAAGACGCCGCTCGTCGTGTACCTGAACAATCCCTTCCCGGAAGAAACGATGGAGCGCGTCATCGCCCACCTCGCCGACTCGTACGCGCAATCTGGTCGACCCGTGACCGTTATCTATCAGCAGCTCCGTGACGAGGACCCCGAACACCAGACGGCAAACACGCGCCTCCTCGCGAACGCCTCGTTCCTGGCAGAGACGTCCGCGCGAACGGGAGGATTGGTCGATCGCGCGTTGCTTCGTCCCTACGAGCTACGCGTCTTCCAGTCGGCCGAGTGCCTGGGTTCGTAGCCGGGCCCCGGCCGCTGCGCTTCTGAGATTCGCCATGATGTCGCATGACTGAGACTGGCGCGAGGCGCCTGCTGCGCCTGCGGCCAGCCCGCAGATCGTCCATCGTGCGGCTGCTGCTCGTGCAGGCGGTGATCTGGGTGGTGGTACTTGGCGCGGTCCGCGTGGTGGGAGTGCAACCGGAAAGCTGTCCGCCAGTGAGCGTCGCAGCGATCGACGCCGCTGCCGGCGACGCGATCACGTGGCTGGAGAGCGGGATCGCGAGCGACGGTCGTTACCGATACGGCTACGACCGCGAGCTCAGCGCGTCGTCGACCGACTACAACATCACGCGCCACGCCGGGGTCGTGATGGCGCTCTATCAGCTAGCAACGAGCGGAGACCTCCGGGGGCTCGAAGCAGCCGAGCGGGGTCTCGCGTTCATCGACGCGAACCTTCGCGCACATGCCGACTGGATCGCCTTCGCTCCTGAGAGTGGCCACCGGTCGCTCGGCGCCACTTCTCTCGCGCTCGCCGCTCTCATGCACCGCCGTCAGGCCACCGGCGATCGCAGCTACGACGAGATCGCTCGTGGCATGGGCCGTTTCATCCTCGCGCAACAGGAGCAGCGCGGCAGCATCCTGTCCTCGTGGGATCCGGCCACTGGGGCGCCCGTCCCCGAAACCTACGGACGCTTCGCGACAGGCGAAGCGTTCTGGGCTCTGACACTGCTCGAACGCGCGTTCCCGGGTGAAGGGTGGCAGGACGCGGCCGCCCCTGTCGCCCGCTACC
>JAUVPB010000248.1 GCA_030598925.1 Actinomycetes bacterium | reverse complement strand
TGTCAACGCTCGCTTAACACGGAGCACGCATTTCCAAAGATCGTGCGTTCTACAGTCGGTTCATGCGTCGCTACGCGGTTCTCGCGGCACTGCTGGCTTCCCTCGTCTTGGCCGGGGAGGCTGCAGCCAAGGTCGTGACGCTTCACGACGACGACGGTCGCGACATCGTCCTCGATCTGCGAGCAAAGGCTGTCGACACGAAGTGGTACGCGGATCTGTTGCGCCGGGCAACACACGGCGACGAGATCAGCACCGTGACCGTTCGCATCGTGCGGCGAGACGCACTCGTACGACTCTGCGGTCCTGGTGCGAACGGATGCTACGAGCGGACTCGCGGCGGCGCCCGGATCGTCGTGCCCGCCGGTCGCAACGCCGATGTCGCTCACACGTTGCTACACGAGTATGCGCACCACATCGACCACACCCGGACGCACCGTGGGCTGCGTGAGCCGAACGGCACTCGCGCGTGGTGGGCTGCCCGGAAGCATGGTGTCCGGCTCAAGCGCGGAAAGGTCGCGTTCGGCTACCAGCTCGGCTGGAGCCGCTCGGTCGGCGAGATCTTCGCCGAGGACTACACGCAGACCCAGCTTCGCACCGAATACGGTATTCCCTGGCTTGCCCCACCGAACGGCGCGGTTCGTGCGGCGCTCGCTCGAGATCTCGGAGTCCTTCCCGCGGAACCCGCGCAGCCCGACGTCGATCCCCTTGTGCTGCGCCGCGCCGGCACGATCGACGCCGGTCGCCGGCTGACGATGCCGTTCGGCCTGGTCGGCCCGGACCGACGAGTGACGTTCACGGTCACGATGCAGGGCAAGAAGCGAGTCGGAGCGCGGGCGCAACTGCTGCTCACATGTGGCGAGACACGTGTGACCAAGTCGCTGCGGCGCGGCGCGGCAGTGGCGCGCATCGACCGCCGCGGCCTCGGCCCAGCTCAGTGCCAGGTAACCCTGATCAACACCGCGGGAAAGAGCCTTGCGTTCAACGCGACGCTACGGCTCGCGGTTCAGGCCTAGACCTCCCGCAATCGCATCCACCGGCATCGTCTTGCGCCGACAAGTCGGTTGCAAGGCGACGCGCCGATGCACTCCGACCCTAGCTCGAGCTCGAGCGCCGATACGTTGCCGGAATCGCGCTAACGAGTCGGCACGCGCAGAGAGCGACGGAGTCGCGCCTCGGCCGGGTGCGGACGCAGGCGACTGACGCTCTCTGTTTGCTGGTCACGCACGAGCACCGCCTCGAGTGCTTCGACGACACGCTCGTCGAACAGCGAACCTGCTGCGTCGCTTAGGTGCTGGAGGGCTTTCTCTTGCGTCCAGGCGGGCCGGTAAACCCGCGCCGATACGAGAGCGTCGTACACATCGCAAACCCCCAACACGCGAGCGCCATCCGAGAGCTCGGCGCCTCTGAGCCCCTCTGGGTATCCACTACCGTCCAGTCGCTCGTGGTGGTCCGTTACGAGTCCCATGACGCCGACCGAGAAGCCGCCGAGCTCTGCGAGCAGCTCAGCTCCGTTCTCCGGGTGGCGGGTGATCTCCGCGAACTCCTCGTCCGTGAGTCTTGTGGGCTTCCGCAGGATCGCTCGCGACACGGAGAGCTTGCCGATGTCGTGGAGCAGACCGCCAACGGCGAGGTCGCGAAGCGCTCCCGGCCTGAAGCCCAGTTGCTCGCCGATCTGTGCTGCCCGTACGGCGACTCGACGGGAATGTTGCTCCGTGTGTCCGTCCTTCTCAGCGAGTCGAACGAGTAGGCCGCGAACCTGAGGTCCGAGGTATTCCTCCTCGGCCAGCACCAGCTCGGCCGCGCCGAGGTCGCCGGCGAGGGCGCGAGAGGGCGCAGTCCTGCGGAGGTCGACGGCTACGGCAAACGTGACCGTCGCGATGCCCGCGAGTTCGAAGCCATGACCTAGCCACCAGCCGAACTCGGTGACGCCGAAGGTCGCCGCGGCGCCAAGCGCGGCGCCGAGCCAGACCACGCCGACGCCGACCATCGCATCGGATGTGCGTCGCGTGAGCAGGTACGTGCGAATCGATCGCAGCGCCAGTGCTCCGAGACAGAGCGAGCCGAAGGCGAGTAGCGCTAGGGCCGATGCGCTATCAGCTTGGGGCGCAGCCGGAAGCGAGTCCGGGATCGCGATGCCAACCGCGCCGATAGTGGCGATCGCTGCCACGAGGATCGCCATCAGGATCAACACGAAACCGGCGGCGTGGCGTCCTCTCATGATGCGATGCGCTGACAGGCTCATCAGGATCGCTCCAGCTGGCAGCGTGGTGCCGGCGGCGAACGCCACGAGACCGTTGAAGCCGATCAGCACTCCGGGGGTCGCAAAGCCGTGTACCGCGAGCAGCGAGGCCATCACGACGAACGCGGTCCCGATCATCACCGATCGACCGTCGCGTCGTCGATAGCCGACGATGCTGAGGCCGATCGCTGCCTGGAAGGCGACTATCGCCGTTGCGCATACAACCGCGAAGTGAACGCCGGGCTCGATTCTGATGCCCGCGGTACCGACGAGCAGCAGCGCCAGTGTTGGCGCGAGCGAGACCGCGGCGAACGCCGTCAGGGCTCGTTTCGGATGGTCCTCGAGCAGCCGCACCTCCTTTCTATCGGCGCCGCGGAAGCGGCTGTTGAGCGCTTCGAAGTCGCCTGTTCCTGACATACTCGCCCGATGAACCGACTGGGTGGCGAGACGAGTCCCTACCTCCTCCAGCACGCGGAGAACCCCGTCGACTGGCAGCCGTGGGGAGACGATGCCCTCGCCGAAGCGCGGAAGCGCGACGTCCCGATCCTGCTGTCGATCGGCTACTCCGCTTGCCATTGGTGCCATGTGATGGAGCACGAGTCGTTTGCTGACCCGGCGACTGCGGCGGTCATGAACGAACTTTTCGTCAACATCAAGGTCGACCGAGAGGAGCGGCCGGATCTCGACGGCGTATACATGGACGCGGTCGTTGCGCTGACCGGTCAAGGGGGCTGGCCGATGACGGTGTTCCTCACGCCGGAGTGCGAGCCGTTCTACGGGGGTACGTATTTCCCGCCCGAGCCCCGGATGGGAATGCCGGCCTTCCCGGACCTGATCAAGGCTGTGTCCGACGCCTACAGGGATCGGCGCGGGGAGGTGAAGGAGCAAGCTGCTCAGCTGGTCGAGGCACTCAACACGTCGAGCTCACCGGATTCCGAGACCGAGGGTTTGACCGAAGAGCTCCTCTCAACCGCTGTGGCCGGTATGGCCAACCAGTTCGACCACGTTCATGGTGGTTTCGGGCAGGCTCCGAAGTTCCCACCCGCGCCAAGCATCGAGTTCATGTTGCGCATGCACGTGCGGGGGAACCCGCTCGCGCTCGAGATGGCGGTACTGACGCTTGACCGGATGGCGGCCGGAGGTATCTACGACCACCTCGGTGGCGGTTTCCATCGCTATGCCGTCGATCGGGTCTGGCTCGTGCCGCACTTCGAGAAGATGCTCTACGACAATGCCCTGCTCGCGAGCGCCTACCTACACGCGTGGCAGGTAACGCGAACGCCACGATACCGCGAGGTGGTCGAGGAGACGCTCGGCTACCTCCTGCGCCGCATGCTCGTACCGGGTGGCGGTATTGCTTCGGCCGAGGACGCCGACACTGACGGGCACGAGGGCCTGACCTACGTGTGGACGCTCGAGGAGTTGCACGCGTTGCTCTCACCCGAGGAGGCAGCGGCCGTCGAGAGCTTCTACGGCGTCGAGGCCGGCGGCAACTTCGAAGGAAAGTCGATTCTCGAGGACGTCGGCGCCGACAACGTCGATCCCGCGGCCCTCGTGACGGCCCGCGAGACGCTGCTGCGTGTGCGAGACGAGCGACCCCAGCCGTTCCGTGACGACAAGGTCGTCGTGGCATGGAATGGTCT
>JAUVPB010000148.1 GCA_030598925.1 Actinomycetes bacterium | reverse complement strand
GCGTTCCTGGAGTGGTTGCGCGACCACAACTTCATCTTCCTCGGCTTCCGCGAGTACGCGCTCGAGGACGACCGTCTGCGCACGGTCGCCGGCAAGGGACGTGGCATCCTCGCCAACGACGCGATCTCGAGCTATGCGGATCCGGTTCCCCTCACCGCCATCTCGCCGGCGCTGCGCGCGCGCCTGCTGGGCGGCAACCTGCTCGTGGTCTCGAAGACGAACAGTCTCTCGACGATCCACCGGCGCGGGCGCATGGACGACATCACGATCGTCGTCGGCGGGCCCTACGGGACGACGGTCGGCGCGCTGCGCTTGCTCGGCCTCTTCACCTCGAAGGCCTATATGTCTCCGGCCGGCAAGGTGCCGATTCTCCGTCACAAGCTGCATCAGATCGCCGTCCTTGAGGACTTCCTCGAGGGTTCACACGACTACAAGCGCCTCGTCGAGACCTTCGAGTCGTTCCCGATGGACGAGCTCTATGCGGCCTCCGTCGACGAGCTCCGGCGGATTCTCATCGACCTACTCGAGCTACAGGAGCAGCGGCACGTGCAGGTCTACCTGCGCCCAGATCTCGACGAGGGACGCGTTGCTGCGATCGTGATCGTGCCACGCGACCGCTTCAGTGGTGCGCTGCGCAAGGAGGTCGAGGCGATGCTGCAGGAGCGGCTCGGTGCGACCTCTGTCGATTATCACCTGGCGATGTCGGAGGCCTCCGAAGCACGCATGCACTTCACGCTCTACGTGTCAGGCGAGATGCCGGAGGTCTCTCTGACCGAGCTCGAGCGCTCGGTGATCGAGATGGCGCGAACGTGGGACGACCGCCTGCGTGAGCGACTCGCGACGCTGCACGGGGAGGAGCGAGCGACCGCTCTGGTCAGTCGCTACGGCAACGCCCTGCCCGAGGCGTACAAATCGGCGACCGACGTGCATCTCGCGGCTATCGACCTCGAGCAGTTCGAGACGCTCTCGCCCGACAACGAGTTCAGCGTCGGTCTCAAGAACCAACGCTCGCACGAGCGCGACCTGACGCGCGTCGGTCTCTACAAGACGGGCGGCAAGGTCCGACTGTCGGATTTCCTGCCGATCCTCGAGCACCTCGGCCTCTCGGTGATCGAAGAGGTGCCGACCCGGCTGCAGGACGACGGGCCGGGCATGTACCTGCACGACATCGGGGTGCTCGGCGCCGATGATCAGCCGCTCGAGCTGGGCGAGTGCGGCGACCGGGTTGCAGAGGCAATCAGTGCGGTCTGGGCCCGCGACGCAATCTCGGACTCCCTCAACCGGCTGGTCGTCACGGGCGGGCTCTCGTGGCGGCAGGTGAGCGTGCTGCGGGCGTATCGCACGTACCGCCAGCGGCTTGGCGTGCCGTTCACCGAGGCCTACGAGAACGACGCGTTTGCTCGGAACCCACAGTTGGCCCACAAGCTGATCGAGCTCTTCGAGCTGCGCTTCGATCCTGACCGCGAGCGTGCTCCGAGCGTCGAGGAGGCGCTGCGCGAGGACATTGTTCACGACCTCGACGCCGTCGCCTCGCTCGACGAAGACCGGATTCTGCGCTCGTACCTCGGCCTGATCGACGCCACCCTCCGGACGAGCGCGTTCCTGCCAGAGCGCGAGTACGTGTCGTTCAAGCTGGCGTCGCAGCAGGTCCCGGATATGCCCGAGCCCAGGCCGATGTACGAGATCTTCGTGCAGTCACCTGAGATGGAGGGCATTCACCTTCGCGGCGGCGCGATCGCGCGCGGCGGTATCCGCTGGTCGGATCGGAAAGAGGATTACCGGACAGAGATCCTCGGCCTGATGAAGGCACAGATGATCAAGAACGTCGTGATCGTCCCGGTGGGCTCCAAGGGCGGGTTCGTCCTCCGCCACACGCCCGAGGACCGGGACGAGCTCCGCGCCGCGGTCGAGGCGCAGTACCGGGTGCTCATTCGCAGCATGCTCGATCTCACCGACAATCGTGTCGGCGACGCTGTTATCCATCCGCCGGACATCGTGGTGCGGGACGACGATGACCCCTACCTGGTGGTCGCGGCCGATCGGGGTACGGCGACGTTCTCCGACACCGCGAACGAGATCGCCCGGGAGTACGAGTTCTGGCTGGACGACGCGTTCGCCTCCGGCGGATCGATCGGCTACGACCACAAGAAGCTCGGCATCACGGCGCGAGGCGCTTGGGAATCGGTGAAGCGGCACTTCCGCGAGCTCGGGATCGATTTCGAGGCAGATACACACACGATGATCGGCATCGGTGACATGTCGGGCGACGTGTTCGGCAACGGGTTGCTGTACAGCCGTCGCACCAAGCTCTTGGCGGCCTTCGACCACCGGCACGTGTTCCTTGACCCCGATCCAGATCCAGAGCTGTCGTTCGCGGAGCGACAGCGGCTCTTTGAGCTACCACGCTGCACCTGGGCCGACTACGACACGACGAAGATCTCGGAGGGAGGTGGCGTCTGGTCGCGCACCGGCAAGCGCATCGACCTCTCTCCGCAGGTGCGAGCGCTTCTCGAGAGCGACGTTGACGGCCTAACCCCCAACGAGTTGATCTCCGCGATTCTGCGCGCTCCCGTCGACCTCATCTGGAATGGCGGGATCGGCACGTTCATCAAGGCCACGTCAGAGACGAACGCCGCCGTCGGTGATCGAGCCAACGATGCTGTTCGCGTCAACGGTGCGGAGATTCGAGCGCGCGTGCTTGGTGAAGGCGGGAACCTCGGCAGCACACAGAAGGGGCGAATCGAGTACGCGCAGGCCGGCGGTCACCTGAACATCGACGCAATCGACAACTCCGCGGGTGTCGACTGCTCCGATCACGAGGTCAACCTGAAGATCCTTCTGGGCATCGCTCTCGAGGATGGCGCGCTGACCAGAAAACAGCGCGACGCCTTGCTGCGCGATGTCGAAGACGAGGTCGCTGATCTCGTTCTGTACGACAACTACCTGCAGGCGCAGATCATCTCGCAAGAGGTCGGGGTGTCGGCTGAGCGGCTCGAAGCCTACGAGGATTTCATGCTCGCGCTCGAAGCAGACGCGCTCCTCGATCGGGAGCTCGAGAGCCTCCCCACGAGCGAGCAGATGGCCGAGCGGAGTCGCAATGGCGCACCCATGGTGCGTCCCGAGCTCTGCGTGCTCCTCTCCTACGCCAAGTGGAGTGTTGAGGAGTCGCTCCGGGGCACGGAGCTTCTCGACGACCCGTTGTTCGAGCCGACGTTGCTCGCGTACTTCCCGCAGCGGATCCGAGAGGCGTTCGATCGCGTGATCCGGCGTCACCCCCTTCGGAGAGAGCTGCTGTCGACACTGGTCGCCAACGCCGTCGTCAACTCCCAGGGAATCACGTTCGCGTCGCGTCTCGCACTCGAGACCGGCGCGTCGCTGGCCGACGTGATGCGCGCGTACTGGATTGCGCGCACCGTCACCGGGGCGCCTGCTCGCTGGGCCGGCGTCGAGGCTGTGGACGGGGTGCTCGACCCTGGGCTTCAGAACACGCTGATGATGGGCGTCGACGCCCTCGTCGAAGAGGTGACCCGCTGGTACATAGCCCACGACGTCGAGCGTTCGGCAGCCGAGGTCGTCGCCGAGGTCGAGCCGCGGTTCGGGGAGCTGGTGGGCGTGATCGAGCGAGCGGGCTCGGATGCATGGCGCGAGCGGCGCGAGCGGCACGCGAGCGACCTGATGGCGCGCGGCGTCGAGTCGGAGCTCGCGCACGCGCACGTAGATGAGGACCCGCTCGTGCACGCGCCCGCGATTCTGGCCGTCGCGACCGAGACGGGGCGAGCGCTCTCCGACACGGCCGACGCATTCTTCGTCGCTGGTGAGCGGCTCCGGATCGACTGGCTCGAGCAGCGCCTGTCTCAGCTCGAGGTCGACGATCGCTACGAACGCCTCGCGCTACGGGCGATGCAGGAAGACGTGCGCGGCTTGCGCCGGACGGTCGCCGCCGGCGCGCTCGCCGAAGGTGGGGCCGTCGCGGAAGCCCTCGATCGGTACGCGGCCGATCGGCAGCTGGCTCTCGATCGCCTCGAGCGGTTGATCGAGAGCGAGCCAGACGTCGCGGAGCCCACGCTCGCCGAGCTCACCGTGTTCCTGCGACAGCTGAGAACCGCCATCGGCTGATACCGCGAGACGGAGCCGCATGGCGCGGTCAAAGCGCGACGAGGAGCGAGAAGCTAGAGGGGAATGTTCCCGTGCTTGCGTGGCGGGCGAGGCTCGTGCTTCGTGAGCGCCGTCTCGAGCGCGTCGATGAGCACGGGCCGCGTGCGTCGCGGCTCGATCACGTCGTCGACATACCCTCGCTCGGACGCGACGTACGGGTTGGCGAACTGCTCGGTGTACTCGCCGATCAGCTCGGCGCGACGCGCGTCGGGATCCTCCGCTGCTTCGAGCTCGCGACGGAACATGATGTTCACGGCGCCCTCGGGGCCCATGACCGCGATCTCGGCCGTCGGCCACGCGAAGTTGAAGTCGGACCGGATGTGCTTCGAGCTCATCACGTCGTAGGCGCCCCCATAGGCCTTTCGCGTGATCACAGCCAGCTTCGGCACCGTGGCTTCGCAGTACGCGTAGAGGAGCTTCGCTCCGTGGCGGATGATGCCGCCCCATTCCTGCGAGGTTCCCGGGAGGAAGCCCGGCACGTCGACGAGCGTGACGAGCGGTAGGTTGAACGCGTCGCACAGGCGCACGAAGCGCGCAGCTTTGACCGAGGAGTCGATGTCGAGCGTTCCGGCAACCGAGCTCGGGTTGTTGGCGACGATCCCGACTGGGTTGCCGCCGAGCCGCGCGAATCCGCAGATGACGTTCTCCGCCCACAGCTCGTGGATCTCGAAGAAGTACCCCTCGTCGACGACATGATCGATGACCTCGCGCATCTGGTACGGCTTGTTCGGGTTGTCCGGAACGATCGAGTCGAGCTCCGGCGCCTGCCGGCCACGTGCGTCCGACGGCTCGAAGAAGGGCGGAGGCTCGGCGTTGTTCTGTGGCAGGAACGAGAGCAGGTAGCGGGCGTCTTCGAGGCACTGCTCCTCCGTGTCGGTGATCACGTGGGCAACGCCCGACTTCGAGGCGTGAGTCGCGGCGCCGCCGAGCTCCTCGAAGGTGACGTCTTCGTCCGTGACCGTCTTCACCACCTCGGGGCCGGTGATGAACATGTAGGACGTCTCTTTCACCATCAGCACGAGGTCGGTCATCGCCGGTGAGTACACCGCACCGCCGGCGCACGGCCCCATGACCAGCGAGATCTGAGGAACGACGCCCGACGCCTGCACGTTGCGCCAGAAGATCTCGGCGTAGCCACCGAGTGACACAACGCCCTCCTGGATGCGGGCACCGCCCGAGTCGTTGATGCCGATCACCGGGCAGCCGTACTTCAACGCGAGGTCCATGACCTTGCAGATCTTCTCGGCGAACACCTCGGACAGGGTGCCGCCGAACACCGTGAAATCCTGTGAGAAGACGAACATCTTGCGTCCGAGAACGGTGCCGTAGCCGGTGACGACTGCATCGCCTCTCGGGCGCTTCTCGGCCATCCCGAAGTTCGTCTCGCGGTGCCGCACGTAGCGGTCAAGCTCGACGAAGCTACCCGGGTCGAGGAGTTTCTCGATGCGCTCTCGGGCGAGTAGTTTGCCTCGTTCGCGCTGCCGTTCGACCGCGGGCGGATCACCACCCTGGAGCGCCTCACGTCGGCGCTCCTCGAGGAGCTCGAGCTTGTCCTGTGTCTCGGTCCCGTCGTCGGCCATTCGCGGTCAGCTTAATCCGCTGGCATCGCTGACGGCGTCGGAGCGTGGCCGGGCCGCGCGCCGGCAGCACAGCTCTGATCCGTCTCGCTCGCGTCCTTCGGGGCCCTGTCGCGACGCGCCGCTAGGCGGCGAGGTGGGCGTCGTGAGTGCCGAACTCCTCGCGCAGAACGTCGCAGATCTCACCGACCGTGCAGTCGGCTGCGAGCGCGGCCCGCATCGGGACGAGCAGGTTCCCGTCACCTCGCGCGCCGTCGCGGACGCCGGCAAGCGCAGACTCAGCTTCCTTCACGTTTCGGCCCGCTCGGAGCTCGCGAGTGCGCTGTGCCTGTCGTAGCTCGATCTCCGGGTCGAGTCTGTGGAGCGGCACCTCGTCGGTCCCAGCTTCGGTGTAAGCGTTGAGACCCACGATCGGGCGCTCGCCGCTCTCGAGGCTCTGGGCGTACGCGAACGCCGTATCCTCGATCTCCCGCTGCACGAAGCCCTGCTCGATCGCCCTCACGGCGCCGCCGCGTCGATCGACCTCGTCGATTAGCACCCGGGCCCGCGTCTCGAGCTCGCTGGTGAGGCTCTCGATCAGGTAAGAACCCCCAAGCGGATCCGCGGTGTCGGTGGTCCCGGCTTCGTTCGCCAGGATCTGCTGGGTGCGCAGCGCGATCGTCGCTGACTGCTCTGTCGGGAGCGCGAGCGCCTCGTCGAACCCGTTCGTGTGGAGTGACTGGGTGCCGCCACAGACGGCGGAGAGGGCCTGGATCGCCACTCGCACGATGTTGTTCTCGGGCTGTTGCGCCGTCAGGGTCGAACCGCCGGTCTGCGCGTGGAAGCGTAGGGCGAGCGCCTTTGGGTTCTTAGCGCCGAACCGCTCGGACATGATCTCGGCCCAGAGCCTGCGAGCAGCCCTGAACTTCGCGACCTCCTGGAAGAAGTGGTTGTGGGCGTTGAAGAAGAACGAGATCCTCGCTCCGAATTCGTCGGGCGATAGCCCGGCCTCGATCGCTGCCTCGCAGTAGGCGATCCCGTTGGCGAGCGTGAACGCGAGTTCCTGCGCCGCGCTCGAGCCCGCCTCGCGGATGTGGTAGCCGGAGATCGAGATCGTGTTCCACTTCGGGATGTGGTCGCGGCAATATGCGAACAGATCGGTCGTGATCCGTATCGACGGTCGCGGCGGGAAGATGTAGTTGCCGCGCGCAACGTACTCCTTGAGGACGTCGTTCTGCACGGTGCCGCGCAGCTGGTCCGGCGCGACGCCCTGCCGCTCGCCGACCAGTTCGTACAGCAGCAACAGCAGGGCCGCCGGCGCGTTGATGGTCATCGAG
>JAUVPB010000143.1 GCA_030598925.1 Actinomycetes bacterium | reverse complement strand
GGCGGCCACCGAACTAACTTCCCGGTTCGAGAGGCGTCAAACCACTAAATGGACGCGTATTCCAGGCGTTCTGGTACGTTGCAGCATCGCGCCCGCGCCCGACGCGTGCGTCGCGTCATAGGTTCGTCGATGACAGTCCGGTCCGGCTAGTTGAAAGGAGTTGCGCCCGTATGAGTGAAAGCAACGGCGAAAACCGCGAGGCCAAGCGAGAAGAACTCGAATGGCGCCTCGAGAGCGAGTGCAAGAAACGGGGCATCTCACGTCGTGACCTGATGAAGGGCGGCATGGCGACAGCCGCGGCGCTCGGTCTCGGCACCCTCGTCGCGGAAAGCGGCGGCGACGATTCGTCGTCAGAGCCTGCACCAGCCGCTGAGCCACCACCTCCCGCGCCAGAGCCCGCAGCGCCCGCTGAGGAGCCGGCAGCTCCGGCTGAGGAGCCTCCGGCTGAGGAGCCCGCAGCTCCCGCAGAGCCCCCCGCGGAGGCCGTACCTGCGTTCACCGGCACGCTCAACGTGACCGGAATCGGCGTCGACCAACTCGAATCGATCACCGAGGCAGCACAAGCGGCCCTCGGCTTCACGATCGCGCAGGACATCACTGACACGATTACAAGCCAGCAGAAGATCCTGACCCAGCCCGAGTCGATGGACCTCTGGTCGGGCTACGCCCACGAGTACGACCTGATCTGGCCGTCCGGCAACCTGATGTCGATCCCGACGTCATGGATCACGGAATGGGGCAAGATCAGCAACATCCACAAGCTCGGCAAGTTGGATCCCACGAGCGATGTCTGCACCTTCGGTGCGGGCGACGCCTTCTTCCGCCAGATGTACCACGATCCCGACAAGAGCGGCCAGTGGCCGTCGTCTGTCGAGGTCGCCGAGGAGCTCCAGGGCGAAGCCATCCAGTGGGTCGACGAGACCACGGGCGAAACCGTCGGTGCGGAGCCCGGTTTCATCAAGGGCATTCCTCAGAACTTCAACATGGACTCGATGGGCTACAACCAGGATGAGATCCCGACAGAGCCGGAGGGCGTGTCCTGGGGCGAGCTGTTCAACGAGTCCTACAACGGGCGAGTGGCGCTTTTGGCCGACCCGTCGATCATCCTTCAGGATGCCGGCAACGCCGCACAGGCGCTGGGTCTGATGGAGTTCGAGACCCTCGGTAACATGACCAAGGAGGAGATCGACGGTCTCATTGCGATCATGACCGACCTGAAGAGCAGGGGCCACTTCCGCGCGTTCTGGGTCACGTTCGAGGAATCGGTCACCCTGATGGAGTCGGGCGAGGTCATCATCGAGTCGATGTGGTCACCCGCGGTTGCGCTGCTGGTGCTCCAGGGCGTCAACGTCCGCTACGCGGCTCCCCCGGAGGGCTTCCGCGGTTGGGGCGCGCTGACGGGAATCCCGACGCATGTGGCCGACGACCCGTCCAAGCTCGACGCCGTGCTCAGGTACGTCAACTGGTGGCACGAAGGCGAGGCCGGCGCGATCATGATGCGCCAGGGCTACTACAACGCCGTCCAGGAGAACACGTACTCGGCCGGGTTCGCGGAGCCGGAGGAGTTGGACTTCTGGTTCAACGGCCAGCCTGCTGCGAAGATCCTGCCGGGCGTCTTTGGCGACGAAGATATCCAGCCGGGCCAGGTCCGCGACGGCGGCTCGTTCGAGGAGCGAGGCTGCCGCTACAGCTCGTGGAACTCGAAGTTCGCCGAGGCCGAGTATCAGGTCGAGAAGGTCAACGAGTTCCAGGCCGCCTAGCAGGCGTTGGAGCTCAGCTCGACCGAGAGCAACAAGCGAGAAGGAGGGGCGGCGGAGGCTGCCCCTCCTTCGTTCTACGTTGCGTGGCGCGTGGCGTGGCACCGAGTCGAGCCAGTGCCGGTTGCGCTATCGACTGTCACTCGTCGCCGGGTTTGTTTAAGGTACGGCTGCGTCTAGGAGACCGAGAACCGAGGAGCGAGGAACGTCGGAGGAGATATGAGCCAGGGAGCCGAGGCAACCGAACAGACCGACACGCCCGCCGGAGCCGCCAGCGCAGAGGCGCCCAAGGGATCCGGTCTCGAGCTTCGCAACCTCACGAAGGTCTTCGCGGGCGGCGTGATCGCGGTCGAAGACGTCAACCTCACCGTTGAGCACGGCGAGTACGTCGTGTTGCTGGGTCCGTCAGGCTGCGGCAAGACGACCACCCTGCGCATGATCGGCGGGCATGAGGTCCCGACCAGCGGCGACGTCGTCCTCGACGGCGAGAGTCTGCTCGCGCTGTCGCCGGACAAGCGTCCTACGACAACGGTCTTTCAGCATTTCGCGCTGTTTCCGCACAAGAGCGTGCTCGAGAACGTCGAGTTCGGTCTCAAGATGCACGGCGTCTCCAAGGAAGCACGGCGTCAGGAGGCGACGGAAACCCTCGAGATGGTTGGCCTAAGCGAGCTCGCGGATCGCAAGCCTTCGGCCCTGTCTGGAGGCCAGCAGCAACGAGTGGCTCTCGCCCGCGTTCTCGTCACGAAGCCGAAAGCCCTGCTGCTCGACGAGCCTCTCGGCGACCTAGACCGGCTGCTCCAGTTGCGCATGCGTGTCGAGTTGCGCAACCTCCAGCGCCAGCTCGGACTCATGTTCATCCACGTGACGCACAACCAGGAAGAGTCACTCTCGATGGCCGACACCATCGTCGTGATGAACGATGCGGTGATCCAGCAAGTTGGCGACCCGCTCACCCTCGCCACGCAGCCGGCCAACGAGCTCGTCGCGACGTTCATGGGCGACAACAATGTCATTCGCGGCACGATTGAGTCACGAGACGGCGATCGCATCGTCGTGGACGACGGGCACGTGAAGGCAAGCTGCATCGCAACGGGCGACGATCGCGGGGTCGGAGACGCCGCCTCGCTCTCGGTACGTGCCGCAGGGCTGCTGCTGGCCGAGGACGAAGCCGGTGGCGGTGCCGGCGTGAACCACGCCGACTGCGAGATCGTTTTCGTCGAGTACCTGGGCGACCTGATCAAACTCCATTTGAGCGCCGCCGGCGAGCGCATGACCGCCAAGGTGCCAGGTGACCTGTACGAGCGGCTGCGCGGCAGCGAAGGCAGTGCGATACGTGTGAACTGGAAGGAGGAGGATGTCCAGCTCCTCGCGGCCTCCTGAGCAGCCAGAGGCTCCCCATCTAGACATCGGCGAGCTCGAGGAAGCCGAGCAAGCCCTCAAGCAGGAGCTCCGGACCACCGAGTCGGCTCTTGGCGAGAAGACGACCAGCAAGTCGAAGAGTAGCCTCGCGACTGCGCTGCTAGCAGCACCAGGCATGCTCTGGATGACGTTCTTCCTGATCGCGCCAGTGATCTTCATTGTTCTCGTCAGCTTCTGGACGCCGAAGCTGGGCGGCTTCGAGGAAGCATGGACGCTCGACAACTACGACCGACTGTTCAACAGCTCGACCTACTGGAATGTGCTCAAACAGTCGGTGTTCAACTCTTTGATCGTCGTCGGTGCCACCTTCGTGATCGGTTTTCCGGTCGCCTACTTCCTCTCGTTCAAGGTCACGAACCTCCGGAACCAGCTCGCGCTGTTCATCCTCGCGCTTGCACCGTTCTGGACGAGTGCGCTGATCAGGGCAATCGCCTGGCGCGGCCCACTCATGGGACGCAACGGCGCGATCAACGAGATCCTCTTGCAGATCGGCATCATCAACGAGCCGCTCGACATCCTCAGCTTCTCGAACTTCTCGGTGGTGCTGGCGATGATCCAGCTCTACGTGCTGTTCATGATCACCCCGCTGTTCTTCATGCTTGCGCAGGTCGATCGCAGCTCGCTCGAGGCATCGCGCGACCTGGGAGCCAACTGGTTCCAGTCCTTCCGTGAGGTCATCGTTCCCCAGATCATGCCCGGGGTCGTCATTGGCTCGATCTTCGTGTTCGTGCTCTCGATGGGCGAGTTCGCCACGGTCAGGCTGGTCGGCGGGAACACGGTCGGCTCGGTCGGCACGTGGGTCCGACTCGAGTGGGAAAACCTCCTGTTCCCGCAGGCAGCAGCCTCGGCCGTCATTCTCATCCTGGTGATGATGGTCGGCGTCCTCGTGATGCTGCGCTTCGCGAACCTCCGCGAGGATCTCTGACGTGAAGGGCAGCGACACTCTCCGAGAGGGACGTTGGTCCACGCGCCTGCTGGCGGTTTACTTCGTCCTCTTCATAATCTTCCTGTACGGCGCCATGATCGTCATGACCGTACTCTCCTTCAACGGCCCAGAGGGCGGCGTCACCTTCCCACTCAAGGGAACGAGCTTCCGCTGGTGGGAAGCCCTCTACAACCAGGACCTGTCCGGCTCGAATGCCGACCGGATCAGGGCTGCCGGGCTCAACTCGCTTTATCTGGGGCTAGTGACCGGCGCCGTCACCGGGCTGCTTGCGCTGACGTTGTCGATGGCTTTCAAGCGGCGGTTCCGTCTTGACGGCGTTGTGTTCTTCCTCGTGCTCCTGTGCCTGATGACGCCCGGTTTCCTGCTCTCGCTCGGCACATCGTTCTTCTGGCAATGGATGAACATCCGACCCGATCTGTGGAAGACGGCGCTTGGCACCAACGTCGTTTGGGCCTTGCCGTTCGGGTTCCTCGTGATGATCGCCGTCTGGAACCGCTACGACGACCAGATCGAGGAGGGCGCGCGCGATCTTGGTGCCAGCGCCGTGAGGACCTTCAGAGAGATCACGCTGCCCCTTGTCTGGTTGGGCGTCTTCGGCACGTTCCTGTTCGGCTTTACGCTGTCCTGGAACGAATACGACCGAACCGCTCTATTCCTGACCGGTGGTGACGTGACGCTGCCGATCCAGATCTTCTCGCTTACCGTCGTATCGACGATCAGACCGGACCTCTACGCCCTCGGCACGGGCACGACCGGCGTCGCGCTTCTTGCCGTAGGCGTCGGCGTCGTCTACGCCCTGATCCGCCTGCGACGCCGCGGAGCAGGTGTCGAGGCCGAGACGCAGGTGGCCGAAGAGCTCGGCGAGGTGACTGGCACCGATGCCGATCGTGGCATCACGGCCGGTAGCGATCGCTGACAAGGTCGGGGTTTCCCGGACGGAGTCGCGTCCTGCTTCACTACTGATACATCCGCGGTCTCGACTCGGGAGGTTTAGACGTGAGTGACCAAGATGCAAAAAAAGTCTACGAGGAAGCCGGGCTAGGTCAGAAGTTCACGCTCGGGCAGAGGCCCGGCGTGCTCGTGATCGACTTCACGTGCGGGTTCACCGATCCCGAATGCTCGCTCGGAGCAGACATGACGCCGCAGATCGAGGCGACGAAGACGCTCCTCGACGCCGCTCGCGAGCAGGGCCTCCCGATCGTGTACACGACGATCGGGTTCGCTCCACACGGCAAGGACGGCGGGCTCTGGACTGAGAAGGTCCCGGCGCTCATGGATCTACAGGTCGACGGGAAGTGGGTCGACATCGACCCGCGCCTCGAGCCGCGCGACGACGAGACGATCATCATGAAGAAGGGAGCGTCCGGGTTCTTCGGGACGAACCTCGCATCGGTGCTCGTCTCGCAGGGCGTCGACACGGTGATTCTGTGCGGCGCGACCACGAGCGGCTGCATTCGCGCCACGGCGATCGACCTCTTGCAATACGGCTGGCCCGCCATGGTGCCGAGGGACTGCGTGGGAGACCGCGCGCAGGCGCCGCACGAGGCGAATCTCTTCGATATCCAGGCGAAGTACGGCGACGTCGTATCTCTCGACGAGGCGCTCCAGTACGTGGCGAGCGTTCCGAGTCGCGCGGGCGCGCCCGCGTAGTGGCGCACCGGGGCAGGTCCGCGACGATCGGGGCGCGACGGGTCAAAGCGTGAGCGCGCGCATCGTCCTGCTACCGGGCGATTGCATCGGGCCGGAGGTCGCCGAGCAGGCGCGACGCGTCCTCGACGCGCTTCCGCTCGAGCTCGAGGTCGACGAGCGACCCTTCGGCGCGGGTGCCTTGCGCGAGACCGGCGAAGCGCTGCCCGAGGCGACGCTCGCCGCGTGCCGCGAAGCCGATGCCGTTCTGAAGGCACCGATCGGTCATCCTGACTTCGACGGCGCGGCAGTTCGCCCGGAGCAGGGCTTGATGAAGCTACGCAGCGAGCTCGACGTGTACGCGAACCTCCGGCCGGCAGCCCAGGGCGACATCGACCTGCTCATCGTGCGGGAGCTCGTGAGCGGCATCTACTACGGTGCGAAGGGCACGAGGGAGGACGGCACCGTCTTCGACACGTGTGAGTACCACCCGAGCGAGGTCGAGCGGATCGCACGGCAGGCATTCGAGATCGCGCGTACCCGTGACCGCAAACTGGTCTCGGTCGACAAGGCGAACGTCCTGGAGACGTCACGCATGTGGCGACGCGTTGTCACCGAGGTCGCGCCTGAGTACAAGGACGTCGAGCTCGAGCACATTCTCGTCGACAACGCGGCGATGCAGCTCGTTCAGGTTCCCGAGCGTTTCGACGTGATGGTCTGCGACAACATGTTCGGCGACATCCTCTCCGACGAAGCCGCCGCCGTCACCGGTGGCCTCGGCCTCGCCGCGTCGGCGAGCCTCGGCGACAGCGGACCGGGGATCTTCGAGCCCGTGCACGGGTCGGCACCCGATATCGCCGGCCAGGGGATCGCGAACCCGGCGGCCATGCTGCGCACGGTATCGCTCATGCTTGCGCACGGACTTGGCGAGCACGATCACGCTCGCCAGGTCGAGGCCGCCGTCGACGTCGCTCTTCGCGAGCAGCCCACGCCGGACCTTGGTGGCACGGCAACGACCGCGCAGTTCGGTGATTCGGTCGTCGCCGCGCTCGCCTAGCGATCAGACGCGGACCGAGTCCCAGTCCTCCTCGAGCTCGCCTACGTAGATGTAGCTCTCGTCAGGATCGAAGAGCTCGCGCCCGGCGACGTAGCCCTCGTAGATCGCATGGTCGAGCTTGCGCGGAGCAACGCAGTCGCCGATCCTGTGGAGGTTCTCGACGGTGCCCTTGAGCTCGAAGTAGAGCCCGTCGTTGGCCTTGGGGCCGATCCCGAGTACGAGCGTGTCGACGCCTTCGATCGTCGACTCCTCACCCGTGTACAGGTTGAAGATGGTGAGCGTCGAGCCGTCGAAGGACTTTGCCCAGCAGTTCAGCTCGTACTCGATTCCCTTGGACATGACGCGGTTGTACACGTGCGGTAGATCGAGCCCGTAGAGGGTCATCGGGAACAGCGCGTTGTGGCGGGTGACGACGCGCACGTGCTTGCCCTGGTCGAGCAGCACCTCGGAGAAGCCCGCTGACGCTCGGTTGCCGTCGTCGTCGAGGACGACGACTCGCTCACCGCTCTTGGCGCCGTTCAGGACGTCCCAGCCGTGGAGGACGTTGT
>JAUVPB010000149.1 GCA_030598925.1 Actinomycetes bacterium | reverse complement strand
CTTGCCGAGGAGGTGGCCGGCTACGTCGAACAGGGTTTCGACGCCGTCAAGATCAAGGTGGGGCGGCTGTCCGCGCGGGAGGACGCCGCGCGGGTAGGCGCGGCGCGGGAAGCGCTCGGTCCAGACGGCCTGTTGATGCTCGACGCCAACAATGCGTGGCGCGACGTTGGCTCAGCACTGCAGCATCTCGAGCGGTACGAGGAATTCGATCCATTCTGGATCGAGGAGCCGTTCACTCCCGATGACATCCAGAGTCACGCGATGCTTGCTGCAAGGACGTCGGTGACGGTGGCGACCGGCGAGGTCGAGGTCGGCCGCTGGCGCCATCTCGAGCTTCTCAGAGCGGGCGCCGCCGGGATCCTGCAGACGGATGCGGCCGTGTGCGGTGGGATCACGGAGTGGCGCCGGATCGCGTATCTGGCGTCGTGCTTCGGCGTGCCGATGTGCCCGCATTGGTTCCACGACCTGCACGTTCATCTCGTGGCCGCCCACGAGAATGGGAGCTTCGTCGAGTTCTTCGGTGACGATGCCGTGCTCAATTTCCGGCGATTGATCGATCGGCAACTCGAGCCGGTGGCCGGAAAGTTGCCGCTACCGGATGGCCCGGGGCTCGGTTTCGAATTCGACGACGAGGCCGTCGACCACTTCGCCCTCCATCCCTGGGCGGCGGTAGCGTAGGCGGATGCGGACCATCGAGGTCGCGGATTCGATGCTCGACTGGCGCGAGCGTGGCTCGTGTCGGGGTCGTGCGTGAACGAGCGCGAGCCCGCGGCTCCACCGCTCGAGGAGATCCTCGACTCCGGCGATCCGGCGCTTCATACTGCTGAGGTCGCCGCCGCCGGTCCGCAGGGGTCGCTCCCGTTCCGGGACGACGATCTGCTCGAGCGTCCGAGCGGCGACAACTTTGGCTGGTCGCAGGATGTTGCGATGGGGTGGAGTCCCGACCAGCTGCGGCGGCCGCAGGTTCTGGTCCTGAGTACGCAAGGCGGCATCCGGGAACCAGACGGGAGGCCGCTGGCCCTCGGCTACCACACGGGTCACTGGGAGGTCGGTCTTCTCGTGCGGGCTGCAGCGCAGCGGCTGCGCGAGGACGGATTCATCCCGTTTGCCGCGCACGTCACCGATCCCTGTGACGGAAGGAGTCAGGGCACGGCCGGGATGATGGACAGCCTTCCGTACCGGAACGATGCGGCTCAGGTGTTTGGACGGTTGATTCGTTCGTTGCCGCTCCGGGCCGGTGTCATGGGCGTCGGCACGTGCGACAAGGGGCTACCGGCCATCATGATGGCGCTCGCCGCTGCGCGGGACTTGCCGGGCGTGGCGGTGCCCGGAGGCGTGACGCTGCCGCCGATCAAGGGCATCGACGCGGGCGCTGTGCAGTCGATCGGTGCGCAGTTCGCGCACGGACAGTTGACGCTGCAAGAGGCGGCTGACCTCGGCTGCCGAGCGTGCGCGACGCCGGGCGGCGGCTGCCAGTTCCTCGGTACGGCAGCGACCTCGCAGGTCGTTGCCGAAGCGCTCGGCCTGGCGGTGACCCACGGGGCACTCGCTCCGTCGGGGCAGCCGATCTGGACAGACGTCGCACTGCGCTCAGCACGCGCGGTGGCTCGACAGCTCGCGCTGGGCATCCGATCGGCGGACGTGATCACGGATTCCAGCATCCGCAACGCGATGGCTGTTCATGCGGCCTTCGGCGGCTCGACGAACCTTCTGCTCCACATTCCCGCGATTGCGTATGTGGCCGGGCTCGAGCGGCCGTCGATCGACGACTGGACGGAGATCAACGTACAGGTTCCGCGTCTCGTCGACGCTTTGCCGAACGGCCCGTATCCCACGGTGCACGTATACCTTGCCGGCGCGGTGCCCGAGGTGATGCTGCATCTCCGCACGCTCGGGCTGCTCGATCTCGACGCCAAGACCGCGTCCGGAGAACGTCTCGATCTCGTCCTCGATTGGTGGGAGTCGTCGGACCGCCGACACCGGCTGCGTGACGAGCTTGCAACGCGACATGGCATCGAGCCTGACGACGTGATCATGAGCCCCGCTCGCGCGCTCGAGCGGGGCATCACGAGCACGGTTGCGTTCATCCGTGGGAACCTCGCCCCGCAGGGAGCGATCGTCAAGAGCACTGCGATCGATCCTGCGGTCGTGGATGACGATGGCGTCTACCGCCATACGGGTCCGGCGCGAGTGTTCACGAGCGAGCGAGCCGCGATCGCGGCGATCAAAGACCAGGGGGAAGATCGCATTCGCGAGGGCGACGTGATGGTTCTGATCTGTCGCGGGCCGATGGGTGCGGGCTTTGAAGAGGTGGCGCAGGTGACGCTGGCGCTGAAGTACCTGGAGGGTGCGGCCCGTGTCGCGCTGCTGACCGACGCGCGCTTCTCGGGTGTGTCGACCGGAGCATGTGTCGGCCATATCGGGCCCGAAGCACTCGCCGGCGGTCCGATCGGGAGGATCCTGGACGGCGACCGGGTACGAATCATTGTCGACCGGCAGTCACTGACCGGGACCGTCGACCTCGTACGCGAAGGGGACGATGGCGACGTGCCCGACGACGAAACCCTCGCCGCGCGGGACGCGAGAGACGATCTCGAGCCGGATCCGCGCCTGCCCGACGACACGCGCCTCTGGGCCGCGCTCCAGAACGCCGGCGGCGGCGTGTGGGGCGGGTGCGTCTATGACGTGGACGAGATCGTCGGCGGCCTCACTCGAGGCTCGTCGGATGCGTCGGTGCTGAGCTCGATTCCGGATACCCACGCGTAGCCAACCGCTGATGCGCCGACGGGCGGCCCGTGAACCTTGCGGCGCTGTGACGTGCCGCGGGCGCTGTGACTTCTCGCGGGCGCTGTGACCTGCCGCGGGGGCGCTAGGCCTCTTCGACCGCTGCTACGAGACCTTCAGGGATGAACGCCGGACCCCAGGCCCGGTCGATCGAGACCTCGATTGCGCGGGCCTGCTCAGGCTCGATGGCGCCAGCGCTGGTCTGCCCCGGTTGGCGCCGCAGCGCCTCTGCGACACGCTCGTAATCGGAGGTCGCGACCGCCACTCCCTCGAGCCGCAGCCATCGGCGCCCGTCGGACCGGCTCAGGTTGGCGCGCGTCGAGCTCATCGACGCGACGAGCTGATAGAGGACGTCGTCAGCAGCGGTAACAACTCGCACCATCCCGGCCGCGTCGTCCCATGAAAAGTGGGTGCGGAGCGCTAGCGGCTTCGCGTTCTGGTTGACGATCGTCAGCTCGCCCGGATCACCGGCCGTGAGAAACGCCTGGGCTTCAGCGGGCAGGCCCGCTGGGTCTAGCGTCATGTACTGATTCTATTGAGCGGGATCATTTCTGCGTCAGGGTTCTCCCGGACCCCGTCGATGCTTCGTGGCTGCGAGCGCGATCTGATTGTCGCTCGGTCCGTCCTCGAGCTCGAGGGCGCGGAAGGCGTCCAGCACCGCGCGCGGTGAGTTGCGGTGACGTTTCGCCGCCATCGTCAGCGGCTCATGGAAGGCTCCACCGCAATGAGCGCACGGCCAGCTCAGCTTCGACATGAGCGCTGCGGCCTCGCCGCCCGGGTAGAGCCGGAGGATCTCGACGATCGTCGTCGAGCCTCGAATCTCGTCTGTCGTATCCGGCGACATGCCTCCCATCGTAGGGAGAGACGCCTCTCGCGTGGCAGGGTCGAACGTCGGCGGCTAGAGCCTGACCTGTTCCAGCGTCTCGAGCTCCTCCGCGTGCATCCGAATCGCGTTCCGCGGGAGTTGGTAGCGGGCGTACGGCAGAACGATCACCTTCGCATCGGCACCGTGGCGCTGCAGTGCCTGAGCGTACGCCTCGTCGAGTGATGTCATCGCGTCGATGCCGATGTCCGCAGCCATCTCCAGGTTCTCTTCGAGCGTGACCAGCGCGAGGTGTTTTCGCGTCATCACTTCGTAGATCGGGACCCAGATGCACCCTGCCCACATCTGGATGTTGCGGCCATGGATGTCGCGCAGGACGCGCTCGTAGTTCTCGCGGCTCGGCGGCATGTACGGCTTCATCATGTCCATCAGCGCGAGCCCTGGGAAGTCGCCGACGGCCGTCGACACGCCCGGCGACGGGGAGCAGTAGATGATCGTGCCGCCCTCGCGGACGACGAGATCGGAGGACATGCAGCCCCAGCCCGTGTGGAAGAAGAGGTGGTCGGTCGGTGCGAACACGCCGCAGATCGCAATGTCGGCAGGCCCCTTTTCCGCTACCGGGTTTTCGAACGCGTAGATCGCGTTGAACTTCTCGATCGCGTCGCGGTGTGCGTCCGGATGGGCGCCGAAGATGCAGTCGATAACCCGGCCGTGCGTGTCGAGCAGCACATTCATGGTGCAGCTCAAGTCGCACATCGTCGCGCCCTCGTCGATGTCGGAGCGCATCGGACCGGCGAGCGCTCCGTAGTGGGTCTGCGGTGAGGGAACGAAGGCGCAGTGATTGGACTCGATCGTCTCGTCGGACACGACACCAGGAAGGATCAGCTTTCCCCCCCCGCCGGCGCCCCAGTGGTTCGACTGCGCCTGACCGATCGTGATCTTCACGTCGCACTTGGCGACTTCGTCATGCAGCCAGATCGGTGTACCGCGCGAGGAGACGCCGACGTAGCTGTACGAGCTCTCGTTGCGTGGCTCGTTCTGGAAGAAGTCGATCCCGCTGGCTTCCATCCGAGCCAGGTTGTCTTTGCCGATCTTCTGCTCAATGTCGGACTCCGACATCGGGAAGACCTTTCCGTTTGCGCACACGACACGTGCGTCCGCGACGCCTGCCTTGTCCAGCGCATCGAACACGGCCGGTAGCAACTTCGACGCAGGCGTGGGGCGGAACTGGTTGTCGATGATGACACCGACACGTTGAGCGCTGGCGAGGATCTCCGAGAATCGCGGGCCTGAGTGAGGAGCCTCGAGCGCCTCAGCCGCCGCGGCTGTCACGTCGCCGACAGGAGCGGGCTCGTCCGGGTAGATCGCGGCGAGGAGATTCGGCTCCGCGATGTCGATCTCGATCGTGTCGCGGTAGACCTTGCTCTCGTCATCGGTCGCGCCGATCGTCAATGGATCGAGCGATTCGTAGGGGATGACCACGCGGTAGCTGTCGCTCATCGTGCCCTCCTCGAGCATGGCCTTGCACGAGGCTACCACTATCATTCCGACCGGGTTAGCGAAGGGAACGGTGATGAAGGCAACGGCCCTGAACCACGTGAGCATTCCGGCCGTCGACGTCGAGGTGTCGGCGCGCTTCTATCGAGATGTGCTCGGCCTCGAGGAGGTCCCTGCGCCGAATTTCGGCTTCCCCGTCAAGTGGTTTCGTCTCGGGACTCAGCAGCTCCATCTGTTCGAGGTCGCCGAGCAGCCCGGCAGGACGTACCAGCACCTCGCGATCGAAGTCGATGACTTCGAGGGCACGTATCTGCGGCTCAGGGAGCTCGACACTTTCGAGGAGGGCCGTTTCGGCAAGCTCTACGAGCTACCTGACGGCGCGGTCCAGATGTACTTCCGCGATCCCGCGGACAACCTCGTCGAGGTCAACTGGCCCGACGTGAGACGGCTCGAACGCGCGACGTTCGGCGGCGATCTGGAACGGCTCGACGCCCACTTCCCGCAAGCCGACGAGAATCTCCAGGCGCGGCTCTTCTTCCAGACCCGCGGCTAGCCCGGTCGACCTCACGGATCGGATCGCCCAGTGAGCCACCACTTCGAGCACCCACGCGATCTCTGGCGGGCGAAGGAGCCTCGGGCGGCCTACGACGTTGTGATCGTCGGGGGTGGCGGCCACGGCCTCTCGACGGCGTACTACCTGGCGACCAATCACGGCATCACGAACGTGGCGGTCCTCGAGAAGGGGTGGCTAGCGGGCGGCAACATCGCGCGCAACACCACGGTGATCCGGTCGAACTACCTGTGGGACGAGAGCGCTGCGATCTACGAACATTCGCTGAAGCTCTGGGAAGGGCTAGCGGACGAGCTCGACTACGACCTGCTGTTCGATCAGCGGGGCGTTCTCAACCTCGCCCACAGCCTTCACGATGTACGGGAGGGAACACGGCGAGTCAACGCCAACAGGCTCAACGGAGTTGACGCCGAGTGGCTCGACGCGGACGCAGTCAAGGAGTTTTGCCCGATCGTGAACACGTCGGAAGACCTCCGCTACCCCGTCCTTGGAGCGACGCTCCAGCGGCGCGGGGGGATCGCTCGCCACGAGCACGTCGCCTGGGGCTATGCGCGGAAGGCGACCGAGCTTGGCGTCGACATCGTCGAGGGCTGCGAGGTCACCGGTATCGACGTGGCGTCCGGGCGTGTGCGGGGGGTTCAGACCTCGCGGGGACCCATCGCCGCAAACAGGATCGCGCTGGTTGCCTCAGGCCACAGCTCCGTTCTCGCTGAGATGGCGGGTCTGCGGCTGCCGATCCAGAGCCACCCGCTACAAGCGCTGGTTTCGGAGCTGCTCGAGCAGCGGCTCGGGTGCGTCGTCATGTCGGGGGCCGTCCATGTCTACGTGAGTCAGGCTCACAAGGGCGAGCTCGTGCTGGGCGCAGGCATCGATTCGTACAACTCGTACGCACAGAGGGGCTCGTTTCACATCATCGAACGCCAGATGGCTGCGGCGGTCGAGCTGTTCCCACTCTTCAGTCGCGCCCACGTACTCCGAACGTGGGCCGGGATCGTTGACGTGACTCCCGATGCCTCGCCGATCGTCGGTCTCACGCCAGTTGAAGGCCTCTACGTCAACTGCGGTTGGGGCACCGGTGGGTTCAAGGCCACGCCGGGCTCGGGCTGGGTTCTCGCGCAGACGATCGCCAACGACGCGCCGGACTCGCTGAACGAGCCGTTCTCGCTCGAGCGCTTTGCCAGCGGGCGACTGATCGACGAGCATGGCGCTGCCGGGGTCGCGCACTGATGCTTCTTGTGCCCTGCCCTTGGTGTGGCGAGCGGGACGAGACCGAGTTTCGCTATGGCGGGGAAAGCCACATCCCCTTCCCGTCCGACCCCGATGCGACCTCTGATGAGGAGTGGGGGGCATTCGTCTTCGTT